>NZ_JBFUMG010000105.1:0-11104 GCF_054049495.1 Phyllobacterium sp. P5_D12
GTTGATCGCATGGAAAATAGTCGAGTCGCCACCAATTTCTGTATCGCTCAAATAAAGCCGGCGGGAGAGGTCACCTCCATCAGGCCGCTCTACCTTGATGACACGAGCGCCAAGATCCATCAGGCGCAGTGAAGCATAAGGCCCGGACAGGAACTGGCTCATATCGACGACAAGCAGGCCCGCCAACGGTAGTTCATTCTCGGCAGTCATTATTTCTCGGTCTTTCCAACGAAATTGGCGGGATTTTGGTACTTTACGGTCTGCAAATGCTCGCAATACAGAACGAGTTCACCCTCGTTCCTGTACACTTCATAGCTCGCACGGATCAGGCCCAACTCCTTGTAGCGCGGGCGCTTATCCAGATTGGTGCGGATCGTGTAGATCGTGTCATTGAGAAAGACTGGCTTGATGAAACGCAACTTGTCATAGCCATAGGAAAAGGCATTGACGCAATTGGTTGCCACGAGTCCTAGGCCCGCAGAAAACACGAAAGCGCCGGCAACAAGCCGTTTGCCGAAGATACCCTCGCTCTCGGCAAACATCTGGTCCTGCACATACGGGTGAATGTCCGTAACCAGCATGTTGAACAGGTGACTATCGCTTTCAGCTATTGTCCGGCGCAACGAACGGATTTTCTGTCCAACCGGCCAATCCTCATAAAACCAGTTCTCGGCGTTCCACACAGGCAGCGCGGCATGGTCTCCTGGCATGTCTTTCGGATAGGTGGAGGAGACGCCAACGCTGGGCGCAAAATCGTTCATGGCCGCAAGACTCCAGTCAGCGGACGCTGCCTCTGCGATCTCATGCGTCATCCTCCCATATCTTCTCTTGTGAATAATCTTTTCACATATGGGTATAGTTGACAAGGGTAGGAAGTGTTAAATCCTAACTGTGGATTACCGCCTCGCCCAATAGCCGCTCGCGATCGTGGGGACCTTCGAAGTCAATTTGTGGCCCGATGGGTACGATGCCGGTCGGATTGACGTGAGTGATAGAGTAATAGCCGGCCTTGATATGGTCGATCTTCACGGTGCTGCGTACATCCTGCCACTGGTAGAGTTCACGCAAGTAATTGGAAAGATTGTGATAATCCTTCAGACAGCGGAGATTGCATTTGAACGCGCCATGATAGGCTGCATCGAAGCGCACAAGCGTCACGAACAGGCGCCAGTCCGCTTCGGTCAAATGATGACCAGCGATATATCGATGATCAGCTAAATGCGCCTCAACCTTGTCCAGCGCCTTGAAGACATCCGTCGCAGCTTCTTCGTAGGACGATTGAGTCTTGGCAAAACCGGCGCGGTAAACGCCATTGTTGATATTCTCGTAGATAAGCTCGTTCCATTTATCGATTTCGGGACGCAACTGCTCTGGATAGAAATCCTGGCGATCGCTGGTCAAGCCGTTGAAGGCGGTATTCAAAATTCGAATGATATCAGCGGACTCGTTGTTGACGATCCGGCCCTCTGTGCGGTCCCAAAGCACCGGTACTGAAACTTTGCCGGTATAGTTGGGCTCGCTGGCGGTGTAGAGCTGATGCAGATAGCGGATCGGCGGCGCCTTAGGCCCTGCGTCTTGCTCCTTGGCGAAAGTCCAGCCATTTTCGCCGATGGCAGGTTCGGCGACGGAAATACGGATTATGTCGCGCAAGCCTTTGAGGTTACGGAAAATCAAAGTCCGGGACGCCCATGGGCAAAGATACGAGACGAAGAGCTGATAGCGATGGGGTTCCGCCGGGAATGTCGGTTTCCCTTGAGGGTCCGGGGCACCATCGGCTGTAATCCAGCCGTGGAAGTGCGTCGCCTCGCGGTGGAATGCACCGTCCTTCATTTCGCTGGCGGCTACTTCGCCCTCGACCCATTTTCCGTTGACCAAAGCTGGCATTTGATTTGTTCCTGACATTCGATTTGTTGGTCAGGATCGCATTTCGTCGCCTGGTTGCAAACCGCKCAAGCTTTGACAGACTGTATTTGCACCCGCGACAGTTGGTTCACCTGATCGCGGCGATCAAATCCTTATCGGGAAAGCAGGTAGGCGCCAGGCCCTGTTTTGCCTGCCAATCACCAATTGAGCGACGAGTCTTAAAACCGGGAAAGCCATCCGCGCCACCCGCATCATAGCCTTTCTTTTCCAAAATTCGCTGTAGACCCGCGATATCCGAACGATAAAGCCCACCAACATCGCCCCAACCGGCAGAAAAGCCCGTTGCGCCGTGCGAGATACGATCTCCGACATGGCTTATAAACAGCGCATAGAGATCACTCATGTTGTATTCCTTGATCACATAAAAATTCTTGGTGACGATGAATGCAGGGCCGTGCCGTCCCGCAGGCATCAGCAGAAAGCCTTCACGTTTGGTCTCGCTGGAAGGAAATGGCTTGCCGTTGACGCGGGTAATGCCGAGCTTTTCCCACGCCGTAAAGGGCTTGCCTTGGTCAGGACCTTCCAGCGCACAACTGACACTAGCCGGAACATTGACCTCGTAACCCCAGTCACGGCCCTTTTGCCAGCCATATTGCGCAAGGTAGTGCGCGATCGAACCAAGCGTGTCCGGTACGGAATTCCAGATGTCACGTTTGCCGTCCCCATCGAAGTCTACGGCGTGTTCGAGATATGAACTCGGCATGAACTGAGGCTGGCCTAGGGCACCCGCCCAGGAACTTTTCATGCTGCCGGCGCCGATATAACCTTTTTGGACGATCTCCAGCGCGGCGATAAGCTCTTCCTGGAACATATCCTTGCGCGTTGCCATGAATGCCTTGGTGCCGAGCACGGTAAACGCGTTGTTGGGAATTTTGACGCTGCCGTAACCACTTTCACGGCCCCATATAGCAAGGACGATCTCACCCGGCACACCATATTTCGCCTCGACTGCCTTCAAGATGCGCGAATTTTGGCCGGCCCGCGCGGTCCCGCCGGACGTAACCGCATTGATCGTCTTGTCATTGAAATACTTGCCGGGCGAACCGAATTCGGATTGAGTCTGCTTCTTCGGTGTCTGGGGTTTTTCACCCGGCATTACGAGGTCGGGAAGCTCAAAATTCAACGACACACCCGAGAAAGCCTGATCGAAAGTCGCCTTGGAAATACCTTTCGACTTGGCTTCTGGCCAGAGATCATTAGCCAACCAGGTTTCAAATTGTGTTTCGACCTCGGTCTTAGATGCGGCCAGCGCCGAAGAACTCAGAAGCAGTCCAATCAATACGATGGCAAATCTCACCAGGCTCGCGATCAAAACGTTCTCCCTACAGCGATGTTCGAGCCCGCAGCGCGGCGGTCAATGTTCCTTCGTCGAGATAGTCGAGCTCGCCGCCAACAGGGACGCCATGGGCGAGCCGAGTGACGCGAATATCAAGCCCCGCAAGCTGATCAGTAATATAATGTGCTGTCGTCTGGCCCTCGACGGTGGCGTTGACCGCAAGGATTACTTCCTTGATCTCACCTTCCGCTACCCGCCCGACGAGCGATGCGATATTGAGATCGTCCGGTCCAATACCATCCAAGGGCGACATACGCCCGCCGAGCACGTGATAGCGCACGTTCATCGACCCGGCACGCTCCAGCGCCCAGAGATCTGAGACGTCCTCGACCACAATCAATGTCGCTCGCTCCCGCCGCGGGTCAGTGCAGATCATGCACGGATCAGATGTATCGACATTGCCGCACGTCGAGCAGATACGCACCTTGTCAGCGGCATCCTGCATCGCAGAACCCAGCGGTATCAGCAGTGCTTCTTTCTTCTTGATGAGATGCAGTGCAGCCCGGCGCGCTGAACGCGGCCCGAGGCCCGGCACTTTGGCCAGAAGCTGGATCAGACGCTCAATTTCAGGACCGGCGATTCGTTTCGACATAGCGTGGGTGTAGAGCAATTTGGCGCTTTAGGGAATCAGGACGCGCAACAACTGCAGCGAACACGCTGTTGAAACAGCACACCCCCTGCATGCGTTGCTGCCAACCTTCAATATGTCCATGGTTGTCGCCCGCGCGCTAAAACGGCAGCTTGAATCCGGGCGGGATTGGCAATCCGGCGGTAAGGGCCTGCGTCTTCTCCGCCATAATCGCCTCGACTTTCGACTTAGCCTCGTTGTGCGCTGCGATGATCAGGTCTTCAATGACCTCGATATCGTCTTCCTTGAATAGCGACGGATCGATGGTCAGGGCAGTCAGCGCGCCCTTGCCGGAGAGCTTTACTGTAACGAGGCCGCCCCCTGCTTGGCCTTCCGCTTCAAGAGCAGAAATTTCTTCCTGCATGGCCGCCATCTTGGCCTGCATTTCTTTGGCCTGTTTCATCATGCCCATAATGTCACGCATGGAAAACTCCTGTTGTTCAATCGTCTTCTTCGATGGGTGCCAGTGTATCACCACTGGTAGCCGCACCCTCGATCATTTCGCTGTCCGCTTGTCCGGCTGGCGCCGCGATGCGTACATTTATGATCTTCGCTCCCGGAAATTTCGACAGGATAGCCGCAACATCCGGATCTGACCTTGCATCGCTCAAAAGCGAGTCGCGTTTCGCAGTTTCGGTCTCGTTGATCGTCGCATTGCCTTGCTCGCGCGAAAGCGAAACCATCCAGCGAATGCCGGTCCAGTCACTCAGCCTCTGCGACACATCCGTCAAAAGCGTCTTCGGTGCATTCTCCGTTAAATTGATTTCAAGCCGCCCGGGCCTGATGCTGACAAGCCGCACACAGTTCTTGACCATGATCTTGAACTGCATGTCACGCTGCTTTTCCGCCAGCGCGATTATATCCTCGATGCTGCTGACTGGCACCATGGGTGCCTGCTCTTCAATTACCGGCGGAGCGATCGGCTCGGACCTTGCAGCAGGTTCGACCAGACGCATGGTCGCGCCACCATTGGAGCTGACCGAACCGCGCGACGAAGCGATCGCATCGGTGGAACGTGCCACGGCTCCCCCGCCATTTCCGGGACGCGGGCCATCACTGCGCGGAGCCTGAGCGGTAAGTGGTCCACCCTCCTCCAGCGATTTCAACGCCTCGTCCAGCGTCGGCAGGTCGGCAGCATGGGCAAGCCGGATCAGCAGCATTTCCGCTGCCTGCACGGGCCGACTGGAATTGTCGACTTCGGTTATCCCTTTGAGCAGCATCTGCCAGGTGCGCGACAGTACCCGGATGGAAAGCTTCTCTGAAAAATCCTTGCCACGCGTCCGCTCATCTTCCGATAGGGAAATGTCATCGGCCACGTCGGGCGTGAAGCGAACACGCGTCACCAGATGATTGAAATCGGCAAGATCGGTCAGCACAACGCTCGGGTCTGCGCCCACATCATACTGCGCACGGAATTCGCGCAAGGCAGATGCAACATCGCCGCGCATCAGCATTTCAAACAAGTCGATAATGCGAGCCCGATCCGCGAGACCGAGCATTGAACGTACCGCCTCGGCACTAACGGTGCCGGCGCCATGGGCAATGGCCTGATCGAAGATTGAGAGCGAATCGCGCACCGACCCTTCGCCCGCCCGGGCAATCATGCTGAGCGATGCATCGTCGACCGTAATTGTTTCGAGGCCAGCGATCTTTTTCAAATGTCCGATCAGGAGACTTGTGTCTATACGGCGAAGGTCAAAGCGCTGGCAGCGCGACAAAACAGTAATCGGAACCTTGCGGATTTCTGTGGTAGCAAAGATGAATTTTACATGGGGCGGCGGTTCTTCGAGAGTCTTCAACAGGCCGTTGAAGGCCTGATTGGAGAGCATGTGCACTTCGTCGATGATGTAGACCTTGTACCGCGCAGAAACGGGGCGATAGCGCACCTGCTCGATAATCTCGCGGATATCGTCGATACCCGTGTGCGAAGCGGCATCCATCTCGATCACGTCGACATGGCGACCCTCCATGATCGCCTGGCAATGTTCGCCCGGCACCGAAAGATCGATCGTCGGCTTGTTGATGTCAGTCGTCTTATAATTGAGTGCGCGCGCGAGGATACGTGCAGTCGTCGTCTTGCCGACTCCGCGGACGCCCGTCAGCATCCATGCCTGCGCAATGCGGCCGGTCTCGAACGCATTGGTCAATGTACGGACCATCGGCTCCTGGCCGATCAGATCGTCAAAATTCTGCGGGCGATATTTGCGGGCGAGCACGCGATAGGCGCTGTCTGCCATGGTGTTCATTCCGCTCCTGCTTTGGTCTACTCGCGTCGCGCAAGTTTGGACCGCCATACACCACAGCGTCAATGCCGATAACGGCTTTGACACAGGCAAGGTGACAAAGAAGAAAGGGTGGGAGGCTGGCACGGCGACCCGTGCCTGGCTCGTTGGGGCTGCTTCCTTCCGGACCTGACCCGGTTGGCGAGTGGCTCGTCCACCACCAACCTCCCGAGGCTCATATCGGCAATTCACGCGCAAAAAGCAAGCGTACAGTCGAAAAAACTGCTATTTGTCGCAAATCATGATGTTCGAACTCGATAGCAAGCTTGCAGCAGACACGTTTTCCATTGCGAGACTGGGTCTCTGCGATCTGCGCCTGATGAATGACTGCCGCTGGCCATGGCTGATCCTGGTTCCACAGCGCCCGAACATCTGCGAGATCCATGAAATGACCCCGCTCGATCAGACGATGCTCACCTTCGAGGCGGGAATCGCCGCGCAGGCACTGAAAACCGTGGTCAACTGCGAAAAAATTAACACAGCCGCCATCGGGAATATTGTCCGGCAGCTGCATCTGCATGTCATTGCGCGCAACAGCGGCGATCCCGCCTGGCCCGGGCCAGTCTGGGGCTTTGGGCAGCGCGAGCCTTATGAGGAAAAAGAAGCAAAGTTCTTTGCGAACGCCATACTGAAGGCTATCTAATTACTCAATATACTTGGCTTCCCACGCTGGAGGCTCTCTGGAGTTCCATCCCATGCCTTTTCGCCTCTTCGATGCTCCAGATATGGAGCCAAGCCATTTCGTCGGCTTTGCCGGAAACAGAATCAACCGCCATTCAGAAAAGCGCAACGACGATGTGGTGGCCACTGCACTTGCCAACGCCAACGCTCGCATCCTGCTCACTGGTCAGGGCCAAGTGCTGGTTATGGGTGGCGACACGGGCAGCGCGCTGTTCAGTCTGCAAGATGCAACAGCACTGTTACCTGCCCCGGACAAGACCATCTATCTCGGTATGCAGGACGATGTACCGATCCTTGCCTCCGCCAGCGGTTTCGATTTTGCAGCCTTGCCGGAGACGATCAAGGCGTTTGACTATCGTTCCGTCTATACACAAGGCCTCATCCCGCCAGACCAGCTTGGAGCAATGGCGCAGGCCGTCTCGTTGCTGACATGGCACCAGAATCACAAGTTCTGCGGCCGGTGCGGCACTGAAACCGTGATGCGCGATGGAGGCTACCGGCGCACCTGTCCCAATTGCGAGGCACAGCATTTTCCCCGCACTGACCCGGTTGCGATCATGATGGTAGTACACGAAGACAAGTGTCTTCTGGCACGCGGTGCGCACTTCGGCCCCGGCATGTATTCCTGCCTCGCGGGCTTCATCGAACCAGGTGAAACGATCGAAAACGCCGTGCGCCGCGAGACGTTCGAGGAAACGAACCTGCCGGTCGGCCGCGTGCTCTATCACGCCAGCCAACCCTGGCCCTTCCCCTATTCACTAATGATCGGCTGCCATGCGGAGGCACTCTCCGACGAGTTCACGCTGGACAAGGCCGAACTTGAGGATGGGCGCTGGTTCTCCCGCGCGGAAGTTGTCGCGATGCTCGATCGCAGCCATCCTGACGGGCTGATGACCCCGCCGCCAGGCGCTATCGCTGCGCACCTCATTCGCAGTTGGGTTCAGAGCGGAGTTTAGGTTCTACTCTTCCTCACCCTGTGCGCTGCGAAATGTCGTATCGGCGGGATAAACACCGAGGATCCGCACTTCCTTGGAGAAGAATTCCAGTTCGTCCAGGGCATGCGCGACATTCTTGTCGTCTGGATGGCCCTCGATGTCGGCATAAAACTGCGTTGCCGTGAACTTGCCGTCGATCTGATAGCTTTCGAGCTTCGTCATGTTGACCATGTTGGTGGCAAAGCCGCCCATCGCCTTGTAAAGCGCAGCAGGAACATTTCGAACACGGAAGACGAAGGTCGTCATCACGAGTTCGTCGGACCTACGCGGCGCCCACTTCTTGGTCTTGGTCAAAACCACGAAGCGCGTCACATTGTTTTCTGTGTCCTCCACGTCCTCTTCGAGGATATCGAGGCCGTATAAACTGGATGCAAGCCGCGGCGCCAGTGCAGCCATCGTCTTGTCCTTGACCTCCGCAACGAGGCGCGCCGCTCCCGCCGTATCACCGGCAATCACCGGCTTCCAGCCGTTCTGACGAATATACTTGCGGCATTGGCCCAGTGCATGAATATGGCTGTGGACCGAGGTGATCTCGTTACGCTTCGTTCCCGGTAACACCATCAGCTGAAAATGGATCGGCAGGAAGTATTCGCCGACAATGTGCAGGCGAGATTCCGGCAGCAGATGGTGGATGTCGGCGACGCGACCGGCGATCGTATTCTCGATAGGGATCATTGCGAGATCTGCCGCACCGCTTTCTACCGCGTTGAACGCATCCTCGAATGTCGGGCACGGCATCGGTTCCATATACGGGAACATGTCGCGGCACGCCGTATCGGAGTTCGCGCCAGGCTCACCCTGGAAAGAGATGCGGTTGGTCTTTGCCATGATAGACTGCCTTATATAGAGGTGAGAATGTCTCGTGCGCGTTCGAGGTCTTCGGCCGTATCAACGCCAAGGGGCACCGAATCAACGATTTCCACATCGATCCGCATGCCAGCCTCCAGCGCGCGCAACTGTTCGAGCCGCTCGCGGCGTTCCAGCGGCGATGGTCCGAGGCTGACAAAACGTTCGAGAGCGGCGCGGCGATAGGCGTAAAGCCCGATATGATGGTAAAGCGGCCCCTCGCCCCAAGGCGCGGTCGCGCGGGTAAAATACAGCGCGCGCAGTTGGTCTTTCCCCATGGGCGAACCAATGATCTTCACGACGTTTGGATTGGTCTTCTCATCCTCGCGCCGGATTTCGACGCCGAGCGTGCCTATGTCGGCGGGACCATTCTGCAGCGGTAGCAGTGCACGCTTTATGATTTCCGTCTCGATGGTCGGCAGGTCACCCTGAACATTGACCACCGCGTCGACATTGCCGTCCGGATCGAGCGCCAGCAATGCTTCATAAATGCGGTCGGAACCGGATTCGTGATCATTGCGCGTCATCACCGCTTCGAGCCCGTGCGCTTCGACCGCCGCTTTGACGTCGAGATTATCGGTTGCGACCACGGTGCGGCCAAGTCCCGCAGCCCTCGCCCGTTCCGCCACGTGCACGATCATCGGCTTGCCGGCGATATCGGCCAGCGGCTTGTCCGGGAGCCGGGTCGAAGCCATTCTCGCCGGTATAAGTGTCAGTATTTTCATCATTGCAAACACGCCTACGGTGTCAAAAAGTCTCAGGCAGAACCGCCCTTATATGTGTTGCAAGTCTTGAGTAAAAGACCTAGTTTCCGCGCGATCACGAGGGGACTCTTGTCGAAAAATGCAGCGATCTGCATTGACCAGATATTGAGAACCTAAGCAAGTGTGCTGAACACAAAGCTCCGGCACTGCACAGCAAGCGCCGCTATCGACTTTGTATTCAGTGTACTTGAACAGGACACAAGTGGAGCAATGATCGACGATGGAATCGAGCGCATTCAACAAATATGCCATGGCGTTTCTGGCAACCGTTTTCGTTGTCATGTCGGCAGGCATCCTGTCCGATGCTTTTTTCGATTCTCACGCACCTGAAAAGCCCGGTTATATTATCCAGGCCGCCGAGCCCGAAGCTGGCGGCGCTGGCGGTGAAGCCGCCCCTGCGGCAGCTGTGCCGATTGCAACGCTTCTCGCTTCTGCCGATGCGACACGCGGCGAAGCGGTTTTCAAGCGCTGCCAGGCTTGCCACACCGGTGAGAAGGATGGCCCGAACAAGATTGGTCCCAATCTCTGGGATATTGTCGACCGTCCCATCGCAACCCATCCGGGCTTCGGCTATTCGGGCGCCATCAAGGATTTCTCCAAGGGCGGCCAGGAGAAGTGGACGTATGACCACCTCAACCACTTCCTGACATCGCCGAAGGGCTACATCAAAGGCACGGCCATGGGCTTCGCCGGCGACAAGAAAGACAATGAGCGTGCCGATCTGATCGCTTATCTGCGCACGCTGTCGGATAGTCCTAAGCCGCTGCCGACTGCCGATGCGGCTGCGGCGCCAGCAGGCGATGCAGCAAAGCCCGCAGATGCAGCGGCCAAGCCGGCTGACGGTGCCGCTCCTGCTGCGCCAGCGGGTGAGAAGCCAGCCGATGGGGCTGCACCTGCTGCTCCGGCTCAGCCAGCACCCGCCAACTGAGTTCAATAGCCATTTCGCAAAAAGCCGGGCCTTAGGCCCGGCTTTTTCCGTTCTTGGTTGGGTTTTTTCGGTGAAGGCCTGTTCTCTGCCGCATTTTCTCTTAGACTACCAGCAAAGAGAACCTGTGGAGATTTGATTTGCGATTTCGCCCCTTCGTTGCCAGCCTCGCTTTCCTTGCCGTCGCTACCGTCGGCACCTTCCAGATAGCTCAGGCCGCAGAACCGGAATGGCGGACAGGGACAAGTCTTCTGGGCGAACTGAAGTACGGTGCCGACTTCAAGCACTATGATTATGTCAATCCGGATGCACCCAAGGGCGGAACGCTCAACCAGACCAGCGAGGGCAGTTTCGACAGCCTCAATCCCTACGTTGTCCAGGGTACGTCCGCTTCAGGATTGGGTGCATTGGGAGGCGGTCAGCTCTACGATACATTGATGAGCCAATCCCTTGATCAGGTCGGAACAAACTATCCGTTGATCGCTCAATCCGTTGCCTATCCCGACGACTTTTCCTGGGTCAAGTTCAAGCTCAATCCCGCCGCGAAATGGCACGACGGCGAGCCCATTACAGTCGACGACGTGATCTGGTCCTTTAACGTCTTGAAGGCGCAAAGCCCGCTTTACAACAAGTATTACCACGACGTTGAAAAGGCCGAAAAAACTGGCGACGGCGAGGTGACCTTCACTTTTACCAGCGGCGGCAACAGGGAACTGCCGAATAT
>NZ_JBFUMG010000106.1:0-11102 GCF_054049495.1 Phyllobacterium sp. P5_D12
ACCAACGACAGCGCCCAGAGCGTTGGCGACGTCCGTATCTCCAGGGACAATGCATTCTGTACCCAGCATGTTACCCACGGCCGGATAATAGACCGGTGCAGATGCGCCTAGTCCAATCAATGGCCGGTCTATGTCCAGCTTTGCTCCGGCAATCCCACTCTCGCCCGAAAGGGCCCGCTGAACCAAAGGACTAGCCACCGTTTCCGATCCCTCTAGCCCATCCTCGGCAAAAACCGTCTCGAGAACCACTTCGGAGGAACGCCGGATCAAGGCATCATAGGTACGGTGGGAGACTTCCTCGGGCGTGTCGCAGAGTGGACGACCGGCGCCATCCTTGCGCCGTGCATAGAGTATGGCACCGTAGCGTGCTGCCTCTGCGTTCCAGTTATTTTGCAGCCCAAGAACGTGGCAAGCGTCTGACGGCGTGAAACCCGACAGATGAACCAAACCCCGCGCCACAAGCCGGTTGACAGTGGTCGCCTGGGAGATGGAACTCAAAAGCCTGTCCAGCGGCTGCGGTTCGGTTGTGATGCGTCCATATAGTTCTGCTTCATTTTTGGTCAAACCGGATGCCATTTGCACTGGAACACCAGTAAGAAGCGCAAAACGCCCATCCAATCGGCCGGCAGTGGCTGCCTTTGCTTGTCGCATCAGATGGTCAATGACCAATGAGCTGTGATTGGCGGCAAGCAGCGACAAGGGCACCAGGCGTCTCGGGCCAAGCTTGATGCCTGGAACCATGGCATTGTCATCGAGGGATACTTCGGAATCTCCCCCAAGACCAAAAGTATGCATGGCGACCGCCTCAACCATCGTACGGAAACCACCGACCGTGGCGCCGTTGGGGTCGAGCCGTGGCCGACCCTTGTCGAGAACTGCGACGTCCGTGGTCGTGCCGCCGATGTCGGAGACGATCGCATTATCAAGATCCGTCATGTATCTTGCACCGACAAGACTGGCCGCGGGTCCCGAAAGAATGGTCTCAATCGGTCGATGCCGGGCAAAGGCGGCAGAGACAAGAGCGCCGTCGCCGCGCACCACCATGAGCGGGGCGTGGATGCCGCTCCCATCGAGAAAACCTTCCGTTGCCGCCACTAGCCGGTCAATCATGGCGATGAGCCGGGCATTGAGAACAGTGGTCAAAGCACGCCGTGGGCCGTTCAATTTGGCCGAAAGTTCATGGCTGCAGGTAACGGGCAATCCGGTTTCTCTTCGCACGAGATCGCGAACTGCAATTTCATGTTCGGGGTTGCGTACGGCAAAATACGCGCAGACGGCAAAACCAGTTACCTCCCGCATTAACTGTGGGAGGGCCTCGCTCAACGCACTTGTATCGAATGGCTGCGCCCGGCCATAAACGTCATGTCCACCGGGGATGAAGATGACGGGATCTGATCCGAGGGCAGTGCCGAGATCGGCCTTTTCCAGATCAACTTTGGAGAATCCAACCATGACGAGTGCAATACGGCCGCCCTGCCCCTCTACAAGTGCATTGGTGGCCAGCGTTGTCGACATGGAAACAAGCCGTATGTCGGCAGGAGCGACCGATGTCTCAGCCATGATGCGCTTTACGGCCCCGGAAATCCCCACGCTCAAATCATGCCGCGTCGTCAAAGATTTGGCTTTGGCAATGACGCCGCGCTCTTCTGACCAAAGGACCGCGTCGGTATAGGTGCCGCCGGTATCCAGCCCAAGGAAGATAGCACTTTCAGTTGTGGATTCACTCATGATGCCCTGCACTATTTGAGGCAGGGTTATCGTATGAATGGTCGAAGAGCTAGCGCCATTCCGACCATTCTCTGCCGCAAGATTGTAAGACACGTGGTCGTGACCAGCCCCGGAACCAATCAAATCATATGGCGTTTCGCAAGGTCAGGGGAATCGCGATGTCATCACAATCAGCAACGACGCACGCTGGATCGAAGAAAGTGATCTACGCTGCCATCATTGGCAATCTGCTCATTGCTGCAACCAAGTTTATTGCGGCGTTTTTCACCGGGAGTTCGGCAATGCTTTCTGAAGGCGTCCATTCGTTGGTGGACACCGGCAATGGAGCGCTGTTGCTCTATGGTCTTCGCCGCGCTGCGAGGCCCGCAGACAAGACTCATCCGCTGGGTCATGGACGCGAACTCTATTTCTGGAGTTTTATCGTTGCGTTACTCGTCTTTGCGGTCGGTGCCGGCGTGTCGTTCTACGAAGGAATTATCCATATCCTGGATCCTGAACCGGTCGCCAACCCAATTGTGAACTACGTTGTGCTGGGCTTTGCAACTGTTTTCGAGGGAGCATCGTGGTCAGTCGCCCTGAAGGAATTTCGGGCGGCGAAAGGCGACCTCGGTTATGTCCGAGCCGTACAGCAGAGCAAGGATCCGAGCGTTTTCACCGTACTGTTTGAGGATACAGCGGCATTGCTGGGGCTAGTCATAGCCTTCATCGGTATCTCTACTGCGCAAATCTTCGCTATGCCGGAGCTCGATGGCGTTGCATCCATTGGCATTTCGTTGGTCCTTGCCGCGACAGCGATTTTCCTGGCGCGCGAAAGCAAAGGCCTCCTAATGGGCGAATCGGCGTTGCCCGAAGTCGAACAGCAAATCCTGGACATCGCTAACGGAGATCCGAACGTTCAGAAGGCCAATGGTGTGTTGACTGTGCACATGGGGCCCAAACAAATCGTGGCCGGCCTCAGTGTCGAATTCGAAGACCACGTCCAGGCACCCGAAATCGAAGCCTGTGTGGAGCGTCTTGAAGCCGCCATGAAAAAGGCCAATCCGGATATTGTCACGCTATTCGTCAAACCGCAGACGACCGGTACCTGGAAAGCACGGCGTCAGAAAATCGAGGCGGCTTAGGTCTTAATCGTCGCCATCAACCACCCGCAGGCGCAATTGACCCGTTGCCGAGGCAGCGGAACGTGTCGTTTCGGCATCCTTAAGAGAGTCACTAACCGGCGCTTCGGCAAATTCCAGGGCTTCAATCTTTTGGCCGCGCTTGGTCACTTTGCTGGAAGAGACCAAAATGTCGTCGATATCCTTGTTGGCCTGACCGAAATGCGTCTGCAAGCGGCGCACCCGATCATCGAGCCGCACCACATCCTCCATGAGCCTTATGACTTCGCCCTGAATGAGATGCGCCTGCTCACGCATACGGACATCCTTGAGGACGGCCTGAATCACCTGAATAGACAGCATCAGCAGTGAAGGCGAGACGATCACGATGCGCGAGCGATGCGCCTTCTGGATTACGGCCTCAAAATTCTCATGAATTTCCGCAAAAATCGATTCGGACGGCACAAAGAGAAACGCCGTATCCTGGGTCTCGCCGTTGATCAGGTATTTCTCCGCCACGTCACGGATGTGAATCTCGACGTCCCGGCGAAATTGAGCGGCTGCAATCTTCTTGGTATCCGGTGTTTCCGACTCGCGGATAGCATTCCATGCCTCCAGTGGAAACTTTGCGTCGATAACGAGATTGGGTGCGCCATTCGGCATACGCACCACGCAGTCCGGCCTGCTGCCATTGGAGAGTGTCGCCTGGAACTCATATGCGCCTTGGGGCAGGCCATCAGCGATGATTGCTTCCATCCGGGCTTGGCCAAAGGCTCCGCGCGTCTGCTTGTTCGCAAGGATTGCCTGTAGTTGCACAACTTGACCGGCGAGAGCCTGGATGTTGTTCTGCGCGGTATCGATGACCGCCAGCCGTTCCTGCAATTTCGTCAGATTTTCGTGTGTGGACTGCGTCTGTTCCGTCATGGTCTGGCCGATGCGGCTGGTCATACCATCGAGCCGTTCGCGGATCGATTGATTGAGTTCCGCCTGCCTTGATCCGAACAGCTCGGCCATTGTCTGCATCCGGCCTTGCATCTCCGACTGGCTTTTCAGAATTTCGCCCATACGGGCTTCCGCATCGCGCGCC
Organism: Phyllobacterium sp. P5_D12; assembly: GCF_054049495.1. Classification (NCBI taxonomy): domain Bacteria; kingdom Pseudomonadati; phylum Pseudomonadota; class Alphaproteobacteria; order Hyphomicrobiales; family Phyllobacteriaceae; genus Phyllobacterium; species Phyllobacterium sp. P5_D12. The sequence continues at coordinate 3,913 of NZ_JBFUMG010000106.1, forward strand.
CGGTCTTCTGCCTGGATCTCGGCGACCATCCGCATCCGGGTCGAGCGTAACGCTGCAATGACAGCAAAGAAAATTATAAGCGCTGTTGCGACACCCGTTATCAGCAAGGCCATACCGAGCGATACAGAGCTCGCGCCAAGTTGAAACAAAGTCTGATCCAGAGAAATTGACGTTTCCATAATGTGCAGACTAACCGATTCGGACGGCAAATGTGAGATCAAAACGAGAACATTTTTATAAACGACTTTCACGCCGGATTGACGGTTGAAAGCCGAGATATTAGGTGATGCTCATGTCTATAAAACCACTTGTCATTCTTCCCGATCCATTGCTGCGCCAGGTGTCAAGGCCTGTGGAGCGCTTCGACGCCGATTTGCGCAAGTTTTCGGCCGATATGCTCGACACCATGTATGACGCGCCCGGTATTGGGCTCGCGGCCATTCAAGTCGGTGAGCCGCTGCGTATGCTGGTTATCGACCTTGCCAAGGAAGACGAGCCTAAAGCCCCTCAGATATTCATTAATCCTCAAATATTGTCGTCGAGCGAGGAGCGTAATGTCTATGAGGAAGGCTGTCTTTCCATTCCYGACTACTACGCAGAGGTCGAGCGGCCGGCCCAGGTGCGCATTTCTTATGCCGACATCGATGGCAAACAGCACGAGGTTGCCGCTGAAGGGCTCCTCGCCACTTGTCTGCAGCACGAGATCGACCATCTGAACGGTGTTCTGTTCATCGATCACATTTCGCGATTGAAGCGTGAGATGGTGGTGAAGAAATTCAAGAAACTTGCCAAGGACCGCCCGCCAAGCCGGCTGGCGGTGTGAGCCGATGAGTCTGCGTATTGTCTTTATGGGAACACCGGAATTCTCGGTACCCATCCTCAATGCCTTGATCGGCCAGGGTCACGAGATTGTCGCTGTTTACAGTCAGCCGCCACGTCCTGCAGGACGGCGCGGGCTGGAGCTGACGCCCTCCGCCGTGCAGCGAAATGCCGAACAGTTCGGCATCGAAGTGCGCACACCAAAAAGCTTGAAGTCCGAGGAAGAGCAGCAGGCGTTTCGGGACCTTCAAGCCGATGTTGCTGTGGTCGTGGCTTACGGGCTTATCCTGCCTGCCGCGATTCTCGAGGGCACGCGGCTTGGCTGCTACAATGGACACGCCTCGCTGCTGCCGCGTTGGCGCGGAGCGGCGCCCATTCAGCGTGCGATCATGGCCGGTGATGACGAGACCGGGATCATGATCATGAAGATGGACGAGGGACTCGACACTGGCCCTGTCGCCATGGCTGAAAAGGTGAAAATCACGGCTGATATGACTGCCGGCGAATTGCACGACCAGCTTAGTATGGCTGGCGCCGATCTGATGGTCCGCGCCATGGCTGCACTGGAGCGCGACAGCCTTACACTCACGCCACAGGCCGCAGACGGTGTCACCTATGCTTCCAAAATCACCAAGGCGGAAACGCGCGTCGACTGGACGCAAGCTGCTATTGATGTTCACAACCGCATCCGCGGCCTTGCTCCGTTTCCTGGTGCGTGGTGCGAGATGGAAATCGGCGAGGAGCTTGAACGGGTAAAACTGCTGCGTTCGATCCTTGCAACCGGAGTGGGTGATCCAGGAACGGTCCTTGGCGACGATCTGCGCATTGCTTGCGGGGAAGGCGCGATTCGCTTGCGCTCCTTGCAGCGCGCGGGCGGCAAAGTCATGGATGGCCTCGAGTTCCAACGAGGCGCCAAGATCGCACAGGGAACACGCCTGCCATGAACGGCAAGACCTAGTGCCTCGTTACAAGCTCACCATTGAATATGACGGCACGCCCTACGCCGGCTGGCAGCGGCAGGAGAACGCCCACACGGTTCAGGCTGCCATCGAACAGGCGATCTTCAAATTCTGTGGCGAAACCGTTGCCCTTGGTGCAGCCGGTCGTACGGACTCGGGTGTGCATGCAACGGCACAGATCGCGCATGTTGATCTGACGAAAGACTGGGCCAGTTCCAAGGTGCGCGAGGCGTTGAACGCCCATCTGGTCATCGCCGGTGAAACTGCCGGCATCATCAATGTCGAACTCGTCGGTCACAATTTCGACGCGCGGTTTTCAGCGACGGGCCGGCACTATCTTTACCGCATCGTCAACCGCAGGCCCCCAGCTCCGCTTGAAGCGCACCGCGCGTGGTGGGTAAAGAAACCGCTTGACGAAATGGCGATGCACGACGCCGCACAACGGCTTATCGGCACCCATGATTTCACCACGTTTCGTGCAACCCAATGCCAATCAAAGAGCCCGGTCAAAACGCTCGATCATCTGAGCGTCGCTCGCATCGGTGAAATCGTCGAGATCAGGGCGTCCGCGCGATCATTCCTGCACAACCAGATCCGCTCCTTTGTCGGGACGCTAAATGAGGTCGGATGCGGGCGATGGGATGCAGATGATGTCACCGTTGCGCTTGTCGCCCGCGATCGCAAAGCCTGCGGGCCCGTAGCGCCGCCTTACGGTCTTTATCTTGTCGGCGTCGACTATCCCATCATTACCGGTTCGGGCAGAGAAATCCCCAGCACGTTCTGAAGCAGGATCATCAGGAACAGCGAGCCGACAATCATGATCACGAAAAACGTTGCCGTATAGGCATGAGATTTTTTCAGAGCGACATGTGTCAAACGGTAGGTCAGGTACATTACGCCTCCATAGAGGACAAGGCCAAAACCTGTGGCCAAAGCGGGCCAACCGGGCAGCAGTAGCCGTGCCAGCGTCGCTGGGACCATGAGCCAGGCTCCGATGGCGGTTCCCCAATTGCTTGCTACGACATAGGGACTGAAACGCTTGTTAAGACCAAGCCGCTTGGCACTGAGGGCGAGAACCACCAGCGGTACCACCCACGATGCAAGATCGACGAACGCCACCCGGCCCATGATGGAAAAGCGGTTACCCGTTTCCGGCTGCAATGAGATCATGTCGTTGGCGAAGATAATCCAGCCGAGGATAAGCGGCGGCAAGGAAATTGTAATCGCATGGAACGACTGCCAGAAGCCATCTTCGGAGAAATCGAGTTGGTCAAGCCCGTCGGCATGACCATTCATCATCCGCCATGCGCCCCACAGATATTGCTGAATCTCGTCAAAATCCGGCATTTCACTCGTAGTCATGCAAAAAAATCCGCGATGAACCGTTCGTAGATTTGCGTCAGTGTTTCAAGATCGGCAATCGCCACCCGTTCGTCAACCATATGCATCGTCTTACCGACAAGTCCGAATTCGACGACGGGGCAATAGTCCTTAATGAAACGAGCATCCGAGGTGCCTCCGGAAGTTGACAGTTGCGGACGCTTGCCCGTTGTCGCCTCGACAGCCGATGTCATAGTCCCGATCAGCTTTTCATCGTGCGTCAGAAAAACGTGGCTTACACGGTTACGCCAGGTCAGCTCGTAGTTCACCGGCGCCATTTTGCCAGGTCGCAGCTTGTGGCGACCCGCAGCCTTATCGAGACGGTTGTGTATCTCGGCCATCAGTGTCTCGTCGGTCCAGGTGTCGTTGAAACGAATATTGAACGTTGCGGCCGCCTTCGCCGGGATGACATTTACCGCCGGATTGCCCACGTCAATCGTTGTGATTTCGAGATTGGTAGCCTGGAAGTCTTTTGTTCCATTGTCGAAAGCGGGATAAAGCAAGCTCTCGACCAGCGTCACCAGCCCGCGTACAGGATTGTCCGCTAGGTGGGGATAGGCAACGTGGCCTTGCACACCATGAACGACGATCGTGCCCGATAACGAGCCACGCCGTCCAATCTTCATCATGTCGCCCAGTTTTTCGGGATTGGTCGGCTCGCCAACGATAGCAGCATCCCAGCTCTCGCCTTTTGCCTTGGCCCATTCCAAAAGCTTGCCTGTCCCGTTGATGGAGGGGCCCTCTTCATCGCCAGTAATCACAAAGGATATCGAACCGTTGAGTCCCCCGTGCTTCTCCAGATGGCGCCGTACAGCAGCGACAAAGCAGGCAATGCCACCCTTCATATCGACGGCGCCGCGTCCATACATTTCGCCATTGTGGATCGATGCCGAGAATGGCGGATAGGTCCAGGCTGCCTCGTCGCCTACAGGGACGACATCCGTGTGGCCCGCGAACATCAGGTGAGGTCCGTTGCCGGAGCGCCGCGCATAGAGGTTTTCGACATCCGGCGTACCATCTTCACTGAACGTTGGTCTCTCCACGGAAAAACCCAACGGCGTCAACATGGCTTCAAGGACTGATAAMGCACCCCCTTCCGCGGGCGTTATCGACGGACATGCTATGAGTTCAGCGAGATTTTGGACCGGGTCGATCAAGGATTTCATGGTCAAAGCGATAATGGAAAAGCACGATCCTGTCACGCACTGGATGGGGGTTCCTGTGTCTGATTTAATAACATCAGCGACTCAACCAAGGACCAGCAGCATGATCGGAATTGATAGCCGGATCGTCATAGCCGGCGCCGGGTCGATCGGATGCTACGTGGGCGGGCGTCTCGCTGTGGCAGGCAAGGCAGTGACCTTGTTGGTTCGGCCTCGGATGATTGAGGGACTCCAGCAAGAAGGCTTAAGAATCACTGACCCGGATGGATCGGAAAAGCTGGTAGAGCCCGGGCAATTTTTCCTGACAAGTGACCCTGAGACTGCGTTCGGACAAGCCGACATTATTCTCGTCGCCGTCAAGAGCGGCGCAACCGAAGAGATGGCCAAGTCGATAAGGGAAAATGCGCCATCCGATATCGTTGTGGTCAGCCTGCAGAACGGCGTCGGAAACGCTGATACTCTCCGCCAACATCTGCCTCCAGAAGCGATTGTTGTCTCCGGAATGGTTCCATTCAACGTCGTTCAGTCTGGGTCTGGCGTCAGCCCACTTAATGTAAGGCGGACAATGCCAGGGACCGTTCTTATCGACGATACCCTGGACGGCTTGGCAGAAGCTCTTTCAGTTCCGGGGCTCTCCGTGCAGGCGCATTCGGACATGCAAGGGATCCTGTGGGGCAAACTGCTGATAAATCTCAATAATGCTCTGAACGCCCTTTCAAACCTGCCGCTCGTTGAACAGTTGGCCGACCGAAATTGGCGGCTTTTGATAGCGGATCAGATGAGCGAAGGTCTCAAAGTTGTGAGAGCGCACGGTATCACGCCGGCAAAAGTGCAAGGGGCACCGCCCGCCGTTCTCCCCTGGATTCTTCGATTGCCCGATTTTCTTTTCCGCATCGCCGCGGCGCGAATGCTCGCGATCAACCCGCACGCCCGCTCGTCCATGTGGGAAGACCTGTCACGGGGGYGCGCCACCGAGATCGACTACCTTCAGGGGGTGATCATCCGGTTGGCCCGCGAGAAAAACATCGCAGTCCCGCTCACCCGCAAGGTCTCTGCCTGTGTGAGGCAGGCCGAGGGAAAGCCAGTGCGAAGTCATTCCGTCGAAGACATTCGTGAGTGACCATCAGGAAAGAGTATCTGACAACCCTCTTTCCCGAATTCGATCAATCGCGCAGCAGCTCATTAATCGAGGTCTTCGAACGCGTCTTTTCATCGACGCGCTTGACGATCACGGCGCAATAAAGGCTGGGACCCCAGTTCTCGCCCGGGACGTTCTTGCCGGGCATTGAACCGGCTACGACCACCGAATAGGGGGGGACTTCGCCATAGAAAATCTCACCGGTAGCGCGATCGACAATCTTGGTCGATTTACCGATAAATACGCCCATACCAAGAACTGAACCTTCGCGAACGATGCAGCCCTCGACCACCTCGGAACGTGCTCCGATGAAGCAATCGTCTTCAATGATCGTAGGTCCAGCTTGCATGGGTTCGAGAACACCGCCAATGCCGACGCCGCCAGACAGATGAACGCGTTTGCCAATCTGTGCGCAGGAACCAACGCCCGCCCAGGTGTCGACCATAGTCCCCTCGTCAACGTAGGCGCCGAGGTTGACGAAGGACGGCATCAAGATCACACCAGGAGCAATGTAGGCGGAGCGGCGGACAATCGACCCGGGAACGGTGCGAACACCCGCTTTGGCAAATTCAGTCGCACCCCAGCCGTCAAACTTCGATGGGACCTTGTCCCACCAGGTCGCCCCACCTGGACCGCCCTCGATAATGCCCATCGGGTTAAGCCGGAACGAAAGCAGGACCGCCCTTTTCAGCCATTGATTGACTTTCCAGTCGCCGCTCGCCTGCTTCTCCGCAACACGAACTTCTCCACTATCGAGCAGCAAAAGAGAGGTCTCGACTGCTTCCCGTACTTCGCCGCGCGTTTCGGTGCTGATTGCATCGCGTTCTTCGAAGGCCTTGTCGATCGTCTTCTCGAGATTGGTCAGATCGGGCTTGGACATTTTCAGATCACTCCATTAAACGGGCGGGCTATGGCTAATGACAAGGGCTACTATGTTAAGTCTGCGAGAGCGTCAATTCGCAGCGCCACATTGTTGGATGACGAATCGATTTTTATGTCCCTAAGCGCCATAAGTGTCCGCAGAAGGAGAAAAACAATTGAACACTGATGAAAAACACAGCTGGACGCCGTTCTCGCATTCTTCCGAAGCTGTACGCCGCGTAGAGAGCGCGCCGGAAACGCCGCAGACCCAATCGCCAACCTATCGGCTGGCCTTTGCCGATCCAGATTTCATGACGAAGCGTGAACTTCGCGCCGTGCGTCTGCAGCTCGAATTGCTCAAGCCGGAGATGGCACTGGCCGAGCGCGGCATTCGATCAACCGTCGTGCTTTTCGGCGGGGCACGCATTCCGGAACCGGGCGGCGCTGCCTGGGCAGCAAAAAACGAGACCCAGAAGAAGAACCTCGAAGCCAATTCTCACTATTACGCCGAGGCGCGCAAGTTCGCGCAGCTTTGCTCGACCTACTCTTCAACGACCTATAATCGCGAATTCGTTGTCGTTACCGGAGGCGGGCCCGGGGTGATGGAGGCCGGCAATCGTGGCGCCGCGGACGTCGGCGCGCCAACGATAGGGCTCAATATCGTGCTGCCGCACGAACAGGCACCTAACGCCTACGTAACGCCGGAGCTTTGCTTCAACTTCCACTACTTTGCCATTCGCAAGATGCATTTTCTCATGCGTGCCAAGGCCATGGCGATCTTTCCTGGTGGCTTCGGGACGATGGACGAGACTTTCGAGGCCCTCACCCTCATTCAGACCGGACGCATGGAGCGCATTCCCTTTCTGCTGT
>NZ_JBFUMG010000107.1:0-11070 GCF_054049495.1 Phyllobacterium sp. P5_D12
GGATATCCCATTCTTGGCAATATCCCCGTTGCAAATCAAACCATTGCGGAAATCAGCAGCACCATCAGCCAGAAGCTGCTTCAACACATCCCGGGGCTCTCAGTCTCCGTGGCAATGAAGGAATATGCGCCGGTGTTTGTCATTGGCGATGTCCAGAAGCCGGGTAAATATGAATTTCGCCCCGGTATGATTGCGCTCGAACTGTTCGCACTGAGCGGTGGCTTGAAAGAGGCGTCGGACAAGATGGACACAGCAGGGACCCAGCTGGTCACTGCGCGTCAGGACTATTCGGACACGTCTCTGCAAGTGTTCGCCCAAGACGTGAGGCGTGCGCGCCTCCAGGCGGAGCTCGACGAAAAGCCGTTTGAATACGTTCTGGACAAGGAAACCATTACGGATGATTTGCCGGCCCGGCAGCAGGTGGTCGACTCCGAGCGTCGGGTTTTCGATTTGCGTTTGGCAGCCTTGCACAGCGAAGAAAAAGCTCTTCAGGACCAGAAACAGAATTATCGCGAAGAGATCGATACGCTAGAAAAAAGTACCAAGCTTCGTAACGAGGAAATTTCTCTTCTGGAACAGAATGTAGGATCTTCCGAGAAGCTTGTATCGCAGGGGCTCACGGCACAGTCGACATTGAGGGACAGCCAAAGGCAACTTTCCGCCATGCGCCGCGATGCCCTTGAATTCGGTTCATTTCTCGCACGCGCGCGGCAAAATGAAAACGCTATCGGGCAGCGCCTGCTAGCTCTGAACGAGCAGCGGGCAAACGACGCCGCCAATCAATTGCGTGACATTGAGCTGGATCTCATTCGCCTGAGAAAGCGACTGGCCTTCATCGTCCAGACGATGGCTGAGATTGGTGCGACGGCGCAGCGCGCAACAACGCGCGACCAGTCTGTGAGGCTGACTTTCTCCGTCGCGCGGATTGTAAACGGTGAGTATCAGGAATCGGAGTTGACTGAACACGATCCGATCAAGGCGGGCGATATCCTACGAGCCCAATTGGCAGTTCCGAAGGATGTCGCAGCAAACAGCATCAATCCGCCCGGTTAGGCCAATCCAGGAGCGATCCTTGTAAATAAGAAAGCAGCCAGGTCATGACCTGGCTGCTTTCTTAATCCTTGGCGTTAAGTCTAACGTGCGGCCGAAGCAATCGGCGCGATATTGGTTGATGTGAGCATCGACTGTTGCCAACGCATATAGAGATCGGTCAGTCCGGTCTCGAGATCGATGCTCGGCTTCCAGCCCATATCCTGCAAACGTGTAGGATCGACCAGCTTTCGCGGTGTACCGTCCGGCTTCGATGTATCGAACACGATGGACCCGTCATAGCCAACAATCTTCGCAATCAAGATCGCGGCATCATGAATCGAGATTTCGTGTCCCGACCCGATATTGATAAATTCAGGCCCAGTATACTGCTTCATGATGAATACGCAGGCGTCGGCCAGATCATCGACATGCAGGAATTCGCGCCGCGGTGTCCCCGTACCCCACACTACAACTGTCGGACTTCCCGAGATTTTGGCCTCATACATTTTGCGTATAAGCGCCGGAAGAACGTGGGAATTCTGCGGATCGAAATTGTCGTTGGGGCCATAGAGACTTGTCGGCATCGCGGTCAGGAAATTCTGTCCATATTGCCGCGCATAGGCTTCGGCAAGCTTGAGTCCGGCGATCTTTGCTACCGCGTAAGCTTCGTTAGTTGGCTCTAGCGCGCCGGTGAGCAAGGAACTCTCCCGGATCGGCTGTTCGGCATATTTCGGGAAAATACAGCTCGACCCCAGCCACAGTAATTTTTGAACGCCAAGCTTATGTGCGGCATGCATGATGTTCATGCCGATCATCGCGTTGTCGTAGAGAAAATCAGCTGGGTATGTCGAATTTGCAATGATTCCGCCAACTCTCGCCGCAGCGATGAAGATGGCATCAGGTCGCGCGCTAGCCATCCATTCTTCCGTTTCAAGCTGCCGCGTCAGGTCGAGATCATCATGGGTAACTTCAAGCAATTCGCAACCTTCGGACTGGAGGCGCCGTGTCAGCGCGGAGCCCACAAGACCGGTGTGCCCTGCTACCCATACTCGTTTACCCCGGAGATCGAAGTGGTGATTTTCCGACTCAACCATGGAGATCATTCCGCCCTTCTTCGTGGATGATGGTTCGCTTTTCGAAGACAGCTCATCGAATGTGGGCCGTGACCATGGTCCATTGCACACTCTTGAAATGCAGTCGGAGGAAGCGAGTTAATGGATTCCAGTATATATGGCGTACAGCGCGATACACTTCGGCAATAGGGATAAGATCAGCTCCCAACCTTAGGGAATACAAGGCATATCGGGCGGACTAGGGCCTCTAAAAGGGGTGGTAATCGACCGCAACCTCTCCGGAAGGAGTAGGCGGGATGACCAGTCGCTGAGCGCCGTAGTGCCTTTGTTGAACTTGTTCGCCAACTGCGAACTGCGACAATCAGGACCAAGAATCTGTGTCTGACAGACGGCCCGGGCTTGAGGCATCCACAAATGAAAATTGTATTTGCAAACCGCTATTTCTCACCTGATCAATCAGCAACGAGCCGCATGGTGTCGGGCCTGGCGTTCGCATTGGCGCGTCGCGGCTTTGAAGTCGCGGCAATCGCTAGTCGCACACCGCACGATCAACCTGACGTGACACTGCCAGCGGAAGAAGTGGTGTCGGGGGTCAAGGTAAGCCGGCTATGGGCTACACGGTTCGGACGGAGCAATGTTCTCGGGCGGGCTATCGATTATCTAACCTTCCACGTCTCTGCATTCCTCTGGTGTTTGTGGAATCTCAGAAGCGGCGACGTCTGTGTCGTCTGTACCGATCCACCCTTGCTCTCCGTCACCACTTCTTTGCCCATTCGTTGGCGTCGGGCGCGAATGGTCAATTGGATCATGGACCTTTTCCCTGAAGTCGCCATGGAACTTGGCATGCTGTCGAACAAGAGCTTGTCAGGGACGGTCAGCCGATCGATGCGCAACTGGTCGATGCGCAAATCGGCCATGATCGTTTGTCCGACCGCAACGATGGCAGCCTATCTCACCGAACGCGGTTTCCCCGAGAAACAGGTTTTTGTCATGCACCACTGGTCCGATGGCGATGAGATCTATCCCGTGGAACCGGCATCCAACAGCCTGCGGGCGAGCTGGGGTTTGCAGGAGAAGTTCGTTGTTGGCTATTCGGGCAACTTTGGTCGCGCCCACGACTTCTCGACACTGTTGGAAGCGGCGGTGCTTTTGAGTGGGCATGACGATATTCAGTTTCTAATGATTGGTGGCGGCCAGCAGAGGGCCCACGTCGAAGAGGTTGTGCGGAATCGTAGTTTGAAGAATGTAGTTTTCAAACCGCTTCAGCCGGCCGAACATATTGCTGAAAGCCTGAGCGCGGCCGATGCTCATATCGTGTCGCTTTTGCCTCGGCTCGAACATTGCATCGTTCCGAGCAAGTTTTATGGAATCCTGGCGGCTGGCCGGCCAACTCTCTTCGTCGGCGATCCAAACGGCGAGGTAGCGCGCGTGGTGGCCGCTGAAGACTGCGGCGCGGCTGTGGAAATCGGCGAGGGAAGAAGACTCGCGGATGTCATCCTCGAGATGAGAAACTCCCCCGAACGTCGTTTGCAGAACGGTCAAAACGCAAGACGTGTCCTGGAGACTCTGTTTTCACGGGAGAGCGCCGTAGCTGCATGGTCGGACGTCATGCTCAGGTTCGATAAGCCGACGGGGCTTCCATCAAAATCTTCTGTTTATGAGCCCGCAGAATGAGCGGTACTGTTGTCGTTAGCCAGCTGGGTGCTCGCATGCATTACGCCGTGCCCCGCATCTTTGCATCCGAAAATCAGCTCGCACATTTTTACACCGACATTTGCGCAACCAAAAGCTGGCCGCGCCTTGTCAACGGTCTTCCAAAGAACCTCCTTCCCTCTTCGGTTAAACGCCTCGTTGGACGCGTCCCAAAAGGTGTAACACCGGAATTGATCTCGACCTTTCCTGGTTTCGGTCTCCGCTCGGCGGTCCGCAGGCTTCGCCTTGCGAACGTGGTCGAAGAAACGGAACACGCCGTATGGGCCGGCTCCGAATTTTCGCGTTTGGTGGTTTCAAGCGGCTTTCATGGCGCAGCGGGCCTTTACGCTTTTGCCGGCGATGCGCTGGAGCAAATGGTTGCGGCAAAACAGCAAGGCATGTGGACTGTAGTCGAACAGATGATTGCCCCGCGTGAAGTTGTTGAAGAGCTGGTTGGGAGCGAGCAGCAAAGTTTTCCTGATTGGGCCGGACCACATACTGACAATGCACATGCCAAGATTTTTGCAGAGCGCGAGAAAGCCGAGTGGGAGCTGGCGGACATTATCCTATGTCCTTCGGAATTCGTCCGACGCAACGTCATTGCACGCGGCGGAAAAGCTGAACGATGTGTGGTCGTTCCGTATGGCATAGATCCGCAATACCCGCCTCAGGACATTATTCGAATTGGCGGGCCTTTGCGCGTGTTGACCGTGGGACAAGTAGGTCTTCGAAAGGGTTCACCTTATGTTGCAGAGGCAGCGCGTTTGCTCGGCCCATCGGCGATCTTTCGCATGGCAGGTCCGAGCAGCCTTCCCGAGCGTGTTACGGCTCATCTTTCGAAGCATGTCGAACTCCGGGGAATCGTCCCGCGTGCAGAGATGGCTGCAGAGTATGAGTGGGCCGATGTCTTCCTTCTTCCCTCCATTTGCGAAGGCTCGGCAACTGCTGTTTATGAAGCACTAGCCGCCGGGCTCCCCGTCGTCTGCACCGAAAACGCCGGCAGCGTGGTCCGCGACGGGATCGATGGCTTCATTGTTCCTATTCGCGACGGCACGGCGATAGCAAAAGCGATCACTACGTTGGCAGACAATGTCGGGATGCGCGCGGCAATGTCGGAAAGCGCTGTGGCGCGCGCCGCGGACTTCACTGTTGAACGTTACGGCAAACGTTTGCTTTCCGCACTATCGGGTCTTACTGAGCAGCGCGCGCCCGTGTGTGTCGCATGAAAATAGTCCATGTCATATCTTCGATCGATCCTGCCCAAGGAGGCCCGCAGAGTGGCTGTGTGCGATTGGCAGCTGCCCAGTCTGCACTGGGCCACGACGTTCACATTATTAGCTATGGCGGCACGGAAGTTGAAAAGCGAGCATTCAAATCTGCTCAAGACGTTCCATTCGTTGCGCTTGTTCATTGGCACTTGCTGGATGATCCGGACCGGGTGGAACAGATATTGTGCGTCGAAGGTTCCCGCCAGTTGCGCCAGGTGTTGAAGGGCGCGTCGTTCGTCCACATTCATGGCGTGTGGGAGCCTATTCTCAGAAGTGCTGCAAATACGGCAAGATCGAGCCGCATCCCGTACTGCGTCCAGCCACACGGTATGCTCGATGCCTGGAGCATGAAGCAAAAACAATTGAAGAAGCGGATCGCGTTGCTTCTTGGGTATCGCAAGATGCTTGATCAGGCTAAATTTTTGGTGACGCTCAACAACGACGAATCCCGGCTGCTTGAGCCACTTCGCCTTAAAGCACCGACTCTCACGATACCGAACGGCATATTCTTGGAAGAGTTCGCTGATCTCCCAGCGGCAGGTTTCTTTCACCAGCGGCTTTCTCTTGCCCGTGAAAAGCGTGTCATTCTCTTCCTGTCCAGACTCCATACCAAGAAGGGCTTGGACATTCTTGCGGACGCTTTCAAGCTGGTCGCCGGGTCTCACCCAGACGTCGATCTTGTTGTCGCTGGCCCGGATGGCGGAGCCCGGGAAGGTTTCGTAACCCAGATCGATCGACTGCATATCGCGGATCGGGTTCATTTGATCGGCCCCATATATGGTGGAGACAAATTGCGCGCTTTGGTCGATGCCAGCTGCTTTTGTCTTCCGAGCCGCCAAGAAGGTTTCAGCGTCGCTATTACCGAGGCTCTGGCTTGCGGTCTGCCAGTAGTAATCAGCGATGCGTGTCACTTTCCAGAAGTTGGAACGGCAAATGCTGGCTTGGTGGTTCCACTTGATCCGGCCGACGTTGCTTCCGCGCTCGCAAGTGTCTTGGACAATCCGGCAATGGCATCGACCATGGGGCAGAATGGTCARCGGCTTGTGCGCGAGAATTACACATGGCCGCGCATCGCCGAATTGACGATCCAGGGATATGCTCCCAATCACAATCCAAAGACTCTATCTAGCACAGGTAGACTTGTGGCTGCTACGGATCACTGAGCTGCAGCATCCCCGTTGCGCCCTTTGACAGCTTTTGCCGGATTTCCAACGTAAATCGTCCATGGATCGAGCTTGCTGAAGGCAACTCCCCTGGCGCCGAGCACCGCTCCCTCGCCAACGATGACCCCGGGTCCCACAAACGCTTCGGCTGCGATCCAGGCATTGGATCCCATTGAAATGGGCCTGCTCTTCAACGGAAATCCTGGATCATTGACGTCATGGGTGCCCGTGCACAGATGGGAACGCTGTGACACGATAGCGAAGTCCTCAAGCGTGATTTCCGCGACGTTGTAACAGATAACACCCGGTCCCATGGAAGCGTGCCGCCCCATGGTAAGGTTTCCGGGCCACCATATCTTCACGCTGCTCCGCACGATTGCGGTCGAATGAATGCGCGCGCCGAACCGCCGGAGGAGCCAGCCTCTCCAGGGATATAAAAACGATGGCGTCCAGGCTGCAAGCAATATCCAGCAGATCGTCCAGAATAGTCTCATCAGCCGGAAGCGAAATGCAAACGTGGCACCGCCCAAGCGCGGCAGGGGCTGCGCCGTGCTGTCGAATGTTGGATCGCTGTAGCGTGATCGCATGATATGACTTTCCTTATCGGGCTGTTGCCACGCCAAAGTTAGCAGGAAGCGACATTCCGCTCGAATAGTACGGATGGAGATCTGGCGAACGACTCCGGCACCACACCAATGTCGGCAGCAAGAATATCAGCATGTGAACCCAGACAGTCAGAACCCAGTCCGTCTGGTGTGATATGGCATGAATGGYGGGTACAATCGAAAATATGTATACGAGTTGCGCCGACATCTCTCCGCTCTTCGCCGAGGCCCACAAGCGGCTCATCAGATAGGCGAGGAGAAGAAACTTTAGGGCGCCAAAATACCAGAAGGACTGAAACGCATCGGCCATACCCGTCTCAGTCGTACCTGTCAGCGGATCGTAATCGCGTGCCGCGACGGGCATTGTCATCATGAGTGACTCTTTGAACTTCGCTCCGACGAGCTGTGCTGGTACATAATTGAAGACCAGCCTGTTCCAGTGGAACTTGCCATAGTCGAAGTCCATCGTCTCTTCTGTATGATGAAGGCGCCAAATGGCATTCCGCATTTCCGGACCACCATTTTTCAGCAAATCATCGAAATTGGCGGCCACGTTGATTTGAGCGATGTCCTGCCACACGGGCGCCGAATTGGCCCTCGTAATCGTGCGATAATCACCCATGCTATTCAGCAGGACCKTACCGATAAGAACGCCCGCCAGCATGATGGTTCGCGGTATGACCCAGCCCTTATAATACCAGAATGCCAGCGCAAAAATGATGATTAGCTCGACTGCTTCCGCGCGCTTTCCGGTGACGACAATCCGGTCGAAATAAAACATCAGATCGACGCTAATGATAAATGCAGCGGTCCACGAATAGCGGCGGGCAAAACACAGAACGGCGATGGCCATGCCATAGCTCATAAAGCGTGCGAAAAAGAGCCACGCGACCGGCGCGCCGCTGATCTGCACGCCAACCATCATCTCACCCGGCAACCGGCTGAGCTTGTAGTAAAAGTACGCGCCTGTGAGAGAAAGGAAAAAAGCCGCGATTAACAAGCGTTTTTCATCGAAATCCCAGCGAAAAAAGGCAAAGGGCCTGGCGTTTGAAGACCACCCCAACCAGCACATCGAAAGACAAACGATCGTGAAAGCGATCGTCTTCGCATACCCGCCTTCCGGCAGAAAACGATCATCCGCCAGTGCCGGAATCTGCGGCAGAATGAAAGCGAAAGTGATCACGCCCACCAGAAAAGGAAACTGATAGATGCGTTCGTGCTTCAGCATGCCCCACAGGAGCAGCATGAGCACCGTTCCCAGCATTAACCATGTCAGAAGCCAGTTCATGTTCTCGCCTCCCGCGACGGAAATGGCGCCGGAATGCGGGTGGATTCCAGGCCGAGAAAATGGCGAATGGCGTACCAGACCGTCTTTGGATACTCTTTCACGATCTGAATTCCATCGGGACCAAATGCGACCTTCTCGAGTGGCTGGCGTGGTTCCACTGGAACCGACATCCAGCGGATATCTTCGGACGCAGCTTCAAAACTCGCTATGGCTCGGCGCGAGTGATACCAGCTCGTCACGAGAACGGCGCTGCGGACATTCATTTGCTTGAGGATCGGTGATGTGAAAAGCGCATTCTCCCAAGTCGTTCCCGATTGGCACTCGACGGCAATGGCGCTTCTGTCGACCCCTTGGTCGATCATTGCCTCCCGTATCCAGTAACAGTCGCCGTCGCCGCTGACCAAGACCCTTGGCGCGACACCGGTCTGCCACAAGCCTGCGGCTCTGGTGGCCCGTGAGGGACCATCTCCCCCAAGAACGACGATCACGTCTGCTTTGCCGATTGGATCGCGAATCGTCAGCAGCGGGTCGGCCAGGAAAAGCGCCAAGGGGGCGGCGGATATCGCCAGCACCGCGGCGAGACCAAGGCCGGCGAAGAACCACTTGCGCGATCGCTTGCGGGCGCGCCGTTGCCGAATGTTCAATCCAGGGTGGGTTTGGGCACGTGTCATACGGAAAGGCCGAGTTCTCGCCGCTGCAATTCTCTCATCTTGATAACGATCATGTATTCATATGATGCGATGAGCCGGCAGTAATGATAACCCTGCCAGCCGTCGAGGAAACCGCCGCGGAGAAAATACATATAGGCGAATCTGGMAGCGGGACGAAATGGCAGGCGATACGAGAACTCCTTGAGCGCCCGCCGTCTGGCTTCTGGTGTGGCACTGAAGAAAGAGGTCCATGGAATTTTCTTGCTGCGCAGGATCTGCAAGGACTCGCGCGCCTCGAAACCCGAATAGCGGTTATGCTTGTCGAACCAGGCCGTCATTCCCTTATTGAAACTGTAGTGAACGAAATGCGACTGCAGGCGGCCGGTYGGACCATCGCCAACGGGACGCGAATGACATTCGCGCTCATACTGGATACGTTCCGGTCGGGCGAGGCGCGTAATCCACGTGGGATAAAGGCTGCTATGCTTGATCCAGCGACCCATGAACATGTTCTTGTAGCGAGCGCTGAACATTGCTTCGGGCCTGTCCGGATCGTCAGCGATCGCCAGCATTTCGTCGCGCAGGTCCTCGGGAGTGATCTCGTCAGCGTCGGGCATATAGACCCATTTGTGCTTGAATTCGATTTCCTTCAGTCCATACATGCGCTGTTTTGTTTCGGTCTCATACTTGTGTTGATAGACGCGCGCGCCGGCGGCCTTGGCAATCTCGAGGGTTTTGTCGGTACTATAGGAATCCAGCACGACGATATCGTCGCACCATGTCAGCGAAGCCAAACATGCCGGCAAGCTCTCTTCTTCATTCAAGGTCATGATCAGGACGGATATTGACAAGGGATTACTCCACACTTTTGGCTAGCTTAAACGGCATCTGAAAACATGCCGGCGTTATTGTTGGCACTAGGCGGCTGAGGCGTATGGGACATGCCTATTTCGGCGCGAATCGGGGCAGGCGGCATCGGGTTCAACTGGGCGACAGCGGCAGAACGGGACTGTTCCACCCACTCTGTGCCCGTCTCGCTCGAGAGAAACACGAAGGCGGAATGCGCTGCGAGTGGTATCAGCAGGGCAACCGTCATCAGATAGTTCGAAGCTTCGATAATGATGCCGAAAGATCCTATCCCACCGCACAATGCCGAAGCTCCAAGAATGATATTGGTCGTCGTCCGTGGCGAAATCGACCTGTCGAGCAAGAGATGATGGAGGTGCGAGCGATCAGCCGCCAACGGGCTGCGGCCCGCATAAAGCCGCCGGACAATCAGGCTGAGCGTATCGATCACGGGAATTGCGACGATCCAAAGGAGTACGGAAAACGCGATGTGTGTATGGGTTGACAAGCGAATTATCAGATAGGCGATGGCAGCGCCGAGCGTTGTGCTACCCGCATCTCCCAGAAATATCTTGGCACGCGCGATCCAGGGGCTGCGCATGTTGAATGCAAGGAAACCGCTGACGGCAGCCAACAGCACGACGATCGGCAGCACCAGTTCGCCCGCGCCTTTCCATCCGGCGACCACAGCGAGCCAGAAAAGAGCCACGGCCGCACTCCCGCCCGCCAAACCATCTATGCCATCGATCATGTTCCAGGAGTTGATCAGGCCAACTACGAACAAAATAGCCACGACCGTAAGGAGCGGGAAAGATATGCTAAGCAGGGCAGGCGGAAGTGCGATGCCGGTCACAATGGTCGATCCTGACAGAGGATTGACCAGTATAATTGCTGCAACAAATTGCGCGGCGAGGCGCTTCGTTGCCGAGAGTTCATTGCGATCGTCGATCACGCCCACAATAATCGTGATGAGGAGGCCGACCCAGAAGTTCAGGGCGAGCAGCGGCTCGTTTCCCTGAACGAGCATGACCATTGTGAAGGCAGCGAATATCGCGATACCGCCGCACAGGGGCACGACGCCATCATGCAGTTTTCTCCTGTCAGGATAATCGACAAGAGAGCAGGCGTGCGACACCTTCTTCAAAACAACGATCAGCAAGGCACTGACTGCCATAGCTGCGAGACAATTGGTGATCCAAACAAACAAGACACACCTCCAGCTGATTGTGCATCCCTCGTGCAAGATGTTTTCACCTCGTCACGGCCGTACGGAATGCTTTTCATGGAGAATACCGCTGCCATTCACGCGGCACCATTTAGGAGAAGTGAGAAGCAGTTCCTCCTGAAGGATGAGCCCCGCTGTGTCCCTTTGGACTAATAGAATCGCGCGTATAAAGGGCTATTCTGGGTAAATTGGGTACTGTCAGGCTGCTATCGTTACTCCGTGTCACGG
>NZ_JBFUMG010000108.1:0-11007 GCF_054049495.1 Phyllobacterium sp. P5_D12
GTGCATGTCTGGCGCCGCTCCTATGACGTTCCGCCGCCCGGCGGCGAAAGCCTGCGCGATACCGGTGCGCGCGTCTGGCCCTATTACATGCACGACGTGCAGCCGCATGTGCTGCGCGGCGAAAATGTGCTGATTGTCGCACATGGCAATTCCCTGCGCTCGCTGGTCATGGCGCTGGAGGGCCTGAYGGGCGAGGAGATCGTCGCGCAGGAGATCGCGACTGGCGTTCCGATCGTCTACAAGCTCAACGCGGATTCGACAGTCGCTTCCAAGGAAGTTCTCGAGGGTTGACCGGCCGACGCGCGCCCAGGGTCTGTTGAGATTCATGTCCGGCAAAAACGGTGGTTTTCGAGCACCGGAGCGCAGAAGAACGCTGTTTGCAGGCCAGCATGGCATGAAGCTGACGATCGCTGACGAATTCCCCGGCAAATGGATTGACAGACTCTGAAGCGCCCCTTACATGGAACCCCGCTGCCCAGATGGCGGAATTGGTAGACGCGCACGGTTCAGGTCCGTGTGCCGCAAGGCGTGGAGGTTCGAGTCCTCTTCTGGGCACCAAATTCCCATTTCACACCGTCCAATACGGTACTGAAATCAGACAAAGGGCCCGGTTTTCCGGGCTTTTTTGTTGCCTGGTGTCTACCTGCGTCTGCGTGGGGTTGCTGGTATCCGACGCCAATGATGGTAGTCTTGATGGTATCTTAGAGATTCCAGGGTCTACGGCACAAAATTGGATACCATCAAATGGCGCTAAACGATAAAAAATCAGATCCTTAGGCCTAACCACGAAGCCCCGCAAAATCCCAGACTCTGGCGGGCTCCACTTGCTACACACACCAGCCGGCGGCAAACTCTGGCGATTTCCGTACCGATTTGACGGAAAGCAGAGCCGAAAGACACGTCATGAGTCGTCATGAGTGAGAAGCCGATAATCCCGAAGTTGATGCCCGATCGCGAGGACGATGGCCTTCGTGTCGCCTATCATCCGAAAACAGAATGACCGTTTTCAGCGTCCATATCAAGAATGCGGACGTTCAGGTTAGCCAGACCAAGGTCTCAAGCTGGTCCCCAGCGGACATTGATGAGTGTACACAAATGCCCCGAGGGCACCTTCTCAACGGTGCTAAGGCATTGCCGACGGGCCAGTTGCACCGCTACGGGAGAACATTGAGCGGCGGCGATAACAAGCGTCAACAGCGAGATCGTGCTCTCCGGCATCATCAGCATCTTTGCACGTCTCTCTGTTCTCAAGACTTCGTCTGAAGCAAGCCAGCGCACTAGCCGATGCGACGAAAATGCTCTTCCGCCACATCAAGGATACGGTTCCGCCACAGGTAGACATCGCGGGGGCTCATCGTGCTGGATACAAGATGCCCCTACTCCGCGGCCATTGCCCTTCGTGGTGCCAGTTCTTCAATCGCCTCTCCGTGGTGGTCATCTTTCGTTGGCTTAATCCGGAACCACACCGCGTACAGAGCTGGAAGGAAGAGCAGGATCATTACGGTGCCTGCAGCCGTTCCGCCAATCAACGTATAGGCCATCGATCCCCAGAACACCGAATGAGTTAAGGGTATGAAGGCGAGAATGGCAGCCAGTGCAGTCAGAATCACAGGGCGCGTCCGCTGCACCGTCGCTTCAATGACGGCGTGATAGTCATCGAGACCGACAGCCTGGTTTTCCTTGATCTGCTCGGTCAGGATCAGCGTGTTGCGCATGAGAATCCCGGCCAATCCGATCAATCCGAGAATGGCGTTGAAGCCGAAAGGCTGATTGAAGAGAAGCAACGTCGGGACCACCCCGGCAAGTCCGAGTGGCGCAGTCAACATGACCATCGTCATCGTTGACAGACTGCGAACCTGGAGGATGATGACGATCAGCATGGCTGCAATCATGGCCGGGAATATCTTGACAAGTGCGACATTGGCCTTGAGGGATTCCTCGATGTTGCCGCCCATTTCGATGCGGTACCCGACGGGAAGCGATGCGATCAGTGGCTGTAGTGCCTTCATGACCTGCTGTGAGACCTCCGGGGGTTGTGTCGCCTCGTTGATGTCAGAGCGTATCGTGATCACCGGCGTGCGGTCGCGGCGTTTCAGGATCGGCTCCTCAAACCGGATCTCGGAATGGCCGATCTGATCAAGGGGGACCTGTCGGCCATCCCTGCTCATGAGCGAGAAATCGCCCAGCCTTGAAGGATCCAGCCGGTTGTCACCTGCGCTACGGGCGACAACGGGCACGTTGCGGATGTTGTCGCGCACCTGGGTGACAGGGATGCCGCTAAGCAGCAACTGCATCTGCTGGGCTGCCTCAGAGGGTGAGAGACCGATCAGATTGAGCCGATCCTGGTCGGGGACAAACCGCAGCACCGGAGTTCGGTTGCCCCAATCGCGATTGGCCTGCCGGACATCAGGCACACTTTTCATAATTGCCAGGGCCTGCTCGGAGATTTTGTAAAGTTCATCCGGATCCGGTCCCATGATCCGAAACTCGACCGGATATGGCGTATAGGGCCCGAAGACTAGCTGCGTTACGCGCACGGATGCCTCAGGAACAAGCCCGTCTGAAACGGCGGCTCGTAGGCGGTGCTTCAAAGCCTCGCGTGCGTGCGCATTGGGGGTGAGCACAACGACCTTGGCGAAGGCAGGGTCGGGCAATTCAGGTGCCATGGCAAAGAAGAAACGCGGCGCACCCTGCCCTACATAGCTGGTGACGATTTTTGCTTCCGGCTGGGTTTGCAGCCAGCCCTCAACTTTCTCCACTGCGGCTGTCGTGGTCTCGATACTGGTGCCTTCGGGCATGCGAACTTCGACCAGCACTTCAGGCCGATCCGATGTCGGGAAGAACTGCTGTTTTACGCTTCCCATCCCAACGACCGAAACGGCCATCGTGATGCCGACCACGGCGCATACCATGAATTTATGGCCAACCGCGAACTCGATGAGGGAGCGCAGGCGGCGGTAGTTCGGCGTATCATAGATGGCTTGATGTCCGCCCTCGACCGGTTTGATGTCCGGCAGCAACTTGACGCCGAGGTACGGGGTAAAGATCACGGCAACAAACCACGAAACGATCAGCGCAAAGCCCACGACCCAGAAGATGTTGCCGGCATATTCACCTGCAGTCGATCTTGCGAAACCAACCGGCATTAGTCCGATGATTGTCACAAGCGTGCCGGACAGCATTGGCGCCGCCGTATGGCTCCAGGCATAGGCGGCCGCCTTGATGCGGTCCATGCCCTCCTCCATCTTCACCACCATCACCTCAATGGCGATGATGGCGTCGTCCACGAGAAGGCCCAGCGCAAGGATCAATGCGCCGAGCGTGATACGATCGAAGAACCGGCCGGTTTCCAGCATGATGAGGAAGACGACGGCGAGCGTCAGCGGTACGGCAAGCGCGACAACAATGCCAACGCGCCAGCCGAGGGCAACCAGGCTTACGAACAGCACGACGCCAAGCGCCATTGCGAACTTGAGCATAAATTCGCCAACCGCCTCCTCAATGTTGACGGCCTGATCGCTGACCTTCGTGAGCGTCATGCCCAGCGGCAGTGTCTGCGCGATCGCAGCAGATCGTTCTTCAAGCGCCTTGCCGAGATCAAGACCATTCCAGCCCTGTTGCATCACGGCGCCCAGCATGATTGTCGGCTCGCCCTCATGGCGGATGACGTAGGTCGCCGGATCTTCATACCCGCGCCGAATATCCGCCAAGTCGGAAAGTTTTAGAGTGCGTCCAGCCGCTACGATCGGCGTATCGGCAATCGCCTGCACGCTGTTGTAGGCTCCGTCGAAACGGATAAAGACCTGTGGCCCACGCGTGTCGATGGAGCCAGCGGGCGTGACTGTATTCTGTCTCTGCAAAGCCGCGGCGATATCGGTTGCCGATATTCCAAGTGTTGCGAGCTTGGCATAGGAAAATTCGACGAAGATCTGTTCGGGGCGCTCCCCGACGATGTTGATTTTCTTGACACCCGGAACGTGCAGGAGATCCTGCCGGATCACCTCCGCCTGTCGCACGAGGTCGCGCATCGGCATCCCCTTCGCCTTCAGTGCATAAAGACCGAAGCTCACATCGGAATATTCATCGTTGACGAAGGGACCAATGACGCCTGGAGGGAGATTTCGGGCTTCGTCGCCAAGCTTCTTGCGAGCCTGATAGAACTCCTCTTCGACGGCGGCCGGCGGCATGCTGTCCTTCAAAGTCACGGTGAGGAAGGCGTAGCCAGGCCGCGTTATCGTTTCGACACGATCATACCAGGTGAGTTCCTGGATGCGCTTCTCAAGTGGCTCAGCGACAAGATCCTGCATTTCACGCGCAGTGGCGCCCGGCCAGACTGAAGTGACCGTCAGGGTCTTGATGGTGAAAGAAGGATCCTCGGCGCGTCCCAGCTTGACGAAAGCGTAGACGCCTGCAGCCGCCAACAGAACGATAAAGAATAAGGTAACGGCGCGTTCGCGAACCGCGAGGGCTGAGAGATTGAAGCTCATTACTTCGTCACCTTTTGCTGCGAGGCAAATCTGACGGCTGCGCCATTTTCCAGAAGATGTGCGCCCAGAGCGACAACCTTCTCACCAAGGCCAATACCGGTGATAAATGCCGTCTCCTCGCTGATCTGTTTAATTTCGACTGGCGTGAACTTCACAGTGGACGTGGCACCGTTGACAACCCAAACACCTGTCCGGCTACCGTCGTCCAGGATGGAACCTACCGGAACAGCGACCTCCGACTGCCTGTGCGCGTCCAGGATTTTAATCGTCACCGTCGAACCGAGCGGGGCAGAGGCGGCGGCCCCATCGAGAACATAGCGCGCCTCGTAAGTACGGGTTTGCGGATCGGCGGCATCGGAGATCTGTCGCAAGCGCGCCTTTCCGCTGAGACCGCCGCCACCGTAGACACTTGCCAGCGCTTCGGATCCTATATCGGGCCGCAAAGTCTCAGGGAGCCAAACAACGGCTTCACGCGGACCAGCCTGCGCGAGTTGAACGACCGTCTGGCCTGCTGCCACCACCTGTCCGGGGTCTCCAAGCGTCTCGACGACTGTTCCATCCGAATCTGCAAGAAGAACCGTATAGGTGGCCGCATTTTCTGCGACCTTGGCGTCAGCCTCAGCTGCGGCAAGCTGGGCCGCGGCCGTGTCGAGGGCCGCTTTCGCCTGTTCATATCGCTGTGGGGTGGCAGCCAATCCATTCTTCACCAGCGCCGCATAGCGTTTCTCATCTGCTTCTACCTGGATCAGGACAGCCCGCGCTGCGATGACCGTATTGCGCTTCGCTGCAAGCGCGAGTTGGAGATCGGTTTCATCGATGCGCATCAGGGCCTGGCCCTTTTTCACCTGCTGACCCACATCAACCATCCGCTGGACGATCTTGCCTGGGACCCGGAAACCGAGGTTGCTCTGCACGCGTGAGGCGACCGTGCCGGTAAACGACCTCTCCGCCGTCTCCGTCTTCTTCGCCTCTGCGACGCTTACCAGCGGTGCAACCGTCCTCGGATCTGCGGCTTCGGCTTTCCGTTCAGTGGTTTCGGACACCAGGAAAAAGGCGGCGACTGCCGCCACTCCCAGGAGACCCACAAAAGTCAGGACGTATTTGCGTTTCATTTTACATTCTCTATTGACGAGCGATCTGCACAAATTAGATTGCGATCTAAATCTATTTGCGCTATAGATGTCAAATGAAATCTAATCGGAGGTCGACATGAGAGTGAGCCGCGCACAGGCCGAGGAAAATCGGGAAACGGTGATCAACGTAGCGAGCCGTCTCTTTCGAGAGCACGGCTTCGATGGGATCGGCCTGAAGGATCTGATGAAGGGTGCCGGCCTTACGCAAGGCGCGTTCTATAAGCAGTTCGCATCCAAGGACGACCTAGCTGCGCAGGCCTCCAGGCGGGCAATGGAAAGCGCCACGGGCAGATGGTCGACAGCTGCAGCGACAAGCTCGAATCCCCTCGAAGCAGTCCTGGAGTTCTACCTCTCACCGGGACATGTCGGGGAAAAGGCCGACGGTTGCCCTTTGGTGGCCTTGGGAGCCGACGCGGCGCGGCAACGTGAAGAGGTCAGGCGTCCATTTGAGGATGGAATACGGGCTCACTTTGAGGTCCTGGATGAGCTAATGGACGACGCCAAGAGCTCCCATCCCAGCGGCAAGGCAATGGCGATATTGTCTCTGATGGTGGGTGCTGTCACGCTATCGCGCCTCATTAAGGAAGAGGATTTGTCGCGAGGGGTTCTCAACGCAGCCGCCGGGGAAGTCAGACGTATTGCAAGCGGTGATGATGTCGCCTGATAGCGCAGCCGGTTCGTTTATCTAGCGGCGGTTGTCGGCCTGGCGCCCCGGCCCAGGAAGAACCGCCCCTCCCGGTTCGCAGGAGGCGTTCGTCACGTTAGTTGCCGCTTGGTTGAAAACCGGGGCCAACCACCAGCGTTGGGAATTCGTAAACTTATGACCGCAAACACGTCGTCGCGTCAGATAAATGCGGTGGCTGCTTTTGGGAAAAGGAAACAACGGTTTGTATGACCGACAAGCGGGCGCAAAGCGGACACTAATGATTGTCCGCAAGTGGTCAAAGCGGACCAATTGCGTTCTCACGGCATTGCATTCCTTCGATCGATAACGGTTTCCCCTAAGCCAGTCCTGCGAATCCCGAGAAAGGAGCCCTCATGCCACAGCGGAGTGCGAACGTTAACGAGAGGCTGGTTCAGCCGATCACTCCACAGAAGTTCTCCCCAGACGGGGCGGCCTGCGCTTCGGGCCATCTCGAATGCTTCGTCGAGTCCGGGCACGGTTCGCATGTCGAGCTCTCGCATTACGACATCGTCGCCATGGCGTTCGACGCGCAGCTGCTTCAGATCGGTGCGGATTACTGCGAGAGCGGCGATCTGCGGGATCCCGGCGAGCGCCGCCCGAAGTTGGCTCAGTGAGGCAGCTTCGTCCTGCGGGTCGATATCGCCGTCGCGGAAAAGTCTGGCCAGGAATTCGGACTGGTCGCGGGCCGGATCGAGGTGCAATCGTGTTCGATCTACCATCGTGTCGATGATTTTCTCACTTCGGTTGCGGGCGAGAGCGATTGTGTTTTGGCGGCCGCTTTCCAGGGCGAGGATGAGCGCGGCTGCTATGACCGCGATGATGACACCGAACGTGAAGGCCAACGCAACACGTATGGGGACGCGCAACGGACGCCTTGACGGTGCCTCTCCGAACTCAACCTTGTCGCCACCTGCAGATTTTGCCCCTGGAAGGGCTCTCCAGGCCCAAACCCTTCGCAATTTCAGACCGACAGTGGACATCCGAAGAACACCACACGCGAGGTCGCTCGCTTGATCCTTTGACGCTCTCGACTTCAGTTTCAGTAATGAAGGTGCAGGACAGTCGGAGCTTGGTCCCCCCCGGGACAACTACGAACAGGTTGTCATATGCACTTCTTTCGATCTTGACTTCCTCGGGATATCCGAGCGCCTTGAGAATCTCAGGAATGGTGCTCCAATGGCCCACGATGAGTACCCTGTCCTTGCCGTTATCCGAGCGGAGCAGCCGGACCAAACCGTCACTGTCCTCATAGGAATGAACACGAATTTCAAGTCCACGAGCCTTGGCGAGAGGCTCGGACGTCTCGACTGTCCGCCTGGCTTGCGTCGCATAGACGGCGCTGATACCGGCGTCTTTTAATCGCTCAGCCAGCATCTTGGCGCGCTGTTGTCCGGACTCCGGCGGAGTTTCGTCGAGAATCTCATCCAGGTTCAGTGTCGACGGTGGATCACTGTGCCGAACGATGTAGATCACCTCCTGCGCATTGCCCGATTGGCAGAATACGAGGATGCCGGCAGCTAAACCGACCAGCAATCGGATGGCCTTAACTCCCATGGCGTTTTCCCCCGTGTTCCCTTCTCCAGACGAACCGCACGATTGTAGTATGCAAGGAAGGTTGCAGATAGGCAGTTGGCTCATCCCACGTCCGGTCGCCGCAGGGGATCTTCTTCCGGCAGCAATTCCGGACCTACGAACAGCATGGCTCCACTGCGGCTTAGTGGACGGGTAGACAAGGGTCCACACATGGCGCGAAGCCGACATTTCATCGGACGTCGGAGCTGAGTGTCATGCTGACGTTGGCTGGCCGCTCAGCACCGAAGATCAGAACCATTTGATCGACGGAAGACCGGCAAGCGCTTTAAAATGGGGACTCAAGTTCTATGGGTCTATCAATCTTACTGCACCGGCAGTCCTGCTGTGGCGAGCTCGGCTAGATATCTTGAAAGGAGAGGCTCGACCATCTGAGGCTGCTTCGTTGTTGGCCAGACCGCTTCGTCCTTGACAGTCCAGCGCGGTCTTTTTTTGAGAAATTTCGCAATGCTGGCGTGGGCTTCGTCGAGCTTGCCGTCGCGCACGTAAGCGGCAGCAAGATTGGTAAGATAGGGCTCTTCCATTTTCTGAAATTGGGTGATGGCATCCGCAGGACGATCAGCGAGATAATAGGCGATAGCCAGATTTCCAACGTACCAATCCATAGGAGTGCGGTCCTGTCTGACTGCGGTCTCAAGCCATTCGACTCCACGATCAGCCTTTCCGGCATTAGCCAAAAAATACCCCAGGTCGGCGTGCGCCAAGGCATCATTTGGCACGAGATCGATAACCGCTTCGGCCTCAATAATGGATCGTCCGAAATCTCCTTCGTGGAGTTGGTACAGAATTGCCATGACCCAATGGTTCAGCAGTGTTTCAAGTCTCGAGCTATTCGGATTGGCCGCCGCCTCGCTCGCGAGCTTCCATGCCAACTCAGTATCGCGCCAGGGATTGCCTGTGCGCTCATTCATTACGTCCTGCACGTAGCTGAATGCGATTTTGGTGCGAAGCAGCGCCGAATCAGGAAACTTCTCCAACCCTTCCTGCCAGACTTGCCGCGCCTTGGCATTGTCCTCCTTATTGAAGTGGAAAAACAACTGGTGGCCGCGCAGATAGTAGTCGTATTCCTCGAGGCTCGGTGCCGACTTGGTCCAAGCGTCAGCAGCCTCTTTTTTCCTGATTTCGCCCCTCAATCCCGCGAGTGTGGCGTATATCTTGTTGGCCACGTCGTCCTGCATCGCAGCCACGTCGCTGCCCTCTTCGTCATAGCGGTTTGCCCACACATGTTCTCCTGTCGATGCGTCGACGAGCTGGGCGGTAACGCGCACATTCTCCCCGGATCTTCTGACACTCCCTTCAATAACACGGTTCACTTTGAGGTCTTCCCCGACCTGCTGCACCTTCACTGGCTTGTCGTAGACGAAGCTCGAGGTACGGGAGACAACGCGCAGGCTCGGAAAGGACGAGAGCATGGTGATGATGTCCTCGGCGATGCCGGAGCCGAGATAATCCTGCGCTGTGTCGCCGCTCATATTGGCAAAGGGAAGGACGGCGATCGAAGGTTCGCGCGCCAGGGCCGCCGGCTGTCGCATGCCATACCAGGCAGCAGCTGCTACCAGTAGAGCCGCAAAGCCGACGGCGGCGGCGATGGACCGGTAGTTGACCCGCAAGCGCGGACGCTTCCGGCTCACCGTCGTTGCATCAAGCCTCACCCGAAAAACCCGGATCGGCTCGGCGATGTTCTTGACCTTGTGCTCGCCCATGGCCTCGAAAGCGAAGGCGAGTTTCTTCTCTACCTCGCGAGCCACCTTGCCCGACACGCAGATGCCGTCAGTATCGGCGAGCTGTTGGAGCCGTGCGGCGATGTTGACGCCATCGCCGTAGCAGTCATCTCCCTCGACGATGACCTCGCCGAGGTTGATGCCGATGCGGACATGCACACCCTGCTCCTCGGGGACGTTGGCGTTGCGCTCCGCCATGCCCCTTTGCAGGTTCACCGCGCATTCGACCGCATCGACGACACTGCCGAACTCCGCCAGGAGACCGTCGCCCATCAGTTTGAAGACGCGGCCATGATGGCGGGCGATTTCCGGTTCGAACAGTTCCTTGCGTCCCGCCCGGAGACGCTCGAAAGTACCCTGTTCGTCCTGCTCCATGAGAGTGGAGTAGCCAACAACGTCAGCACAAAGAATGGCAGCAAGCTTTCGGTCCATGACCGCCCCCTCGTTGGGTCGCATCTGCTTGCGCCAACAATATCACAAACTGGGGAAAGTGTGCTTGCCAATAACTGGTGGCAGCAGCGGAACCTGCTACAGGCTTTCTAGTATCTTTTGGGCGTCGAGCGAACATAGTAAAAGTCCGGTTTTGGCAAATAGCAGGCACTACGCAATGGCTGCTTTGAGGGCGCGAAGCCGCCGTTCAGCAGTCGAACTTCCTATGTCCGAAGTGGGGCCAAACCCAGACCTAAACTCAAAATTAATGCATCACAACATCAACACTGACTGTCCGCCTGCCTCCGATTCATAGGATCCAGGTCAAACATTTGTGCCACATCAAAAGGTGAATGAACCGCGAGCGATGGGAGGCTGGCTGTCCAACCTCCCAGTAGGTATTATTTCGGGCAGTCTTTTGGCTGAGTGCCCTTAGTTGATGTGGTATTGCCACGGGTAGAGCCAGAAGAATCGGCTCCTTCGCACCCGTTTGTAACTAAGGCCCAGACAAGAGAAAGCGGTGCCGCCAATCCGGAACAATCTGTTTACGTACAGGGAAATCGCGCGAACGTTTCCTGCCACGTATCCGTCATCCAGAAGCGCGGCCAGCCATCATCCCCGTTGAGATGGTCATAGAGTTCCATCGCCGTTTCCATATCCGGAATTATAAGTTCGTGGACCTTAATATGCGAGGGTTCTGTAGCCCTGCCAGTGTGCCAAAGAAAATCACGAAGGTGTCCGGTTATCTTCACCATATTGCCGTCCGGAAAACGCCCGGCCACCACTTCTGTATAACCTGGATGGCTCATCATCTCGGCAATCTGGTAGTCGTCCAGTTCTTGTGCAAGCAACATTGATTTGTTTGAGTTCGGGCATGGAATGATATTGCCAAACATATCGTCAGGTCTCCCCCGTTGGAGTGACAAGTTCGTAATCGCCAGTGTTGCGGTTAAGTGTTGGAG
>NZ_JBFUMG010000109.1:0-10905 GCF_054049495.1 Phyllobacterium sp. P5_D12
GCCGTTTTCCCGCGCCGCTGCAACGTCAGCGCGAATGCGGTCGGGATAAAGATTTGGATACTCGGTCAGGAGGGCGGCTTCATTCACGGCTAAAATGACTTCAACCTCGTCATCCTGCATCGCAGCCAGGATCGCCAGTGACCCGGCGCCCACGCCCAAGGGATGGCGATAGCCAGCCTGCAATGCATGGGTGCGAATCGGATAAGTGCCTTCCTCGCGATGCAGACAAACGGCGTAGCTATCGCGCTGGATAGAAAGGAAGCTGGTGTCCTGTGTCTTCGCCGACAGAAAACCAAGGCTATCGCGGGAGATTTGTAAAAGGCCATAGCGCCGTGTCGCAAGGGTGCCAAGTACGTAAGCTTCCTGGCCGAGATAGTATCGTCGGGTCAAAGTGTCCTGTTCCAGCAGGCCAGAGCGTATAAGCGCCAGAAGCAAACGGCGCGCCGTGGGTTTGTTGAGACCGCTTTGTTCCACGATATCAGTCAAGGTGCTGCCGTCATCGCCGGAATAGCTGACAAGGCTCAGGAGACCAAGCGCCCTGTCGACGCTTTGCGAACCATTGAGACCTGTTATCGGTCTGACCTCTTGCTCCATCCCAATTCCTCTTAGTGATCCATATTGTGGATCATTTTATTCGTTTGTGGAACTATGCCATAACTTGGCGGCCTGTGAACGGAATTCGAAATTTATAATATGCTACTCATCTTGCGACGGCTTTCGGCGGTGACCGGTGTCTGAACGATCTCTACGGCAACCTGGGGCTCCAAAATTTACCCGCTTCGAGAGTTTTGAGGGCGTCGGCCGACGGCTGGAATTCACTCTTGAGCCTGGCCAAAGCATGAATGACGCCATTGCCCAGCCACTACAGGCGGCCGGCGTCACAGCGGCTTCGCTTGTTCTCGACGGCGGGGCTTTCAATCCATTTCACTATCTTATGCCGGCGCTTGCGACTGACGGGCATCACGCTGCCTGGTACAGCGACATATTCTCACCGGCCGGCGAAACGAGACTTGAGAACGGTAACGTTACCTTCGGCGAGCGTGGCGGCGCCGCCTTTATCCATTGCCATGCCATCTGGAACGAGCACAGCGGCAAGCTCGCTGCCGGGCATATCCTACCGCATGAAACGATCATCAGTCAGCCCATTCGTGCAATTGCCTGGGGTGTAGAAGACGTGCGAATGGTATCGGAGCCGGATGAAGAGACCGCCTTCACACTCTTTCATCCGGTACCTTTAAAAACGACGATTGCCGCCAACAATGGTCCGCGCACGGTGATCGCACGTGTTTGCCCAAATGAGGACATCATCCTTGCACTAGAGGCGATCTGCCGGAAACATGACTTCGCCGCAGCAAAATTGCGCGGCGGCATAGGCAGCCTGATCGGCGCACGCTATGCGGATGGTTCAAAAGTAGACGATATCGCAACCGAAGTCTTCATTACCCGGGGCTTCATCACGTGCCAGTCAACCGGAACACGTGTCGAAATCGTTATGGTCGACACCCAGGGCAATGTGACAAGTGGAGAGCTCCTTCGCGGTGAAAACCCCGTCTGCATCACATTCGAGCTATGCCTGGAAGAGGTCTGAGCAATTCCCGCGACCACTTCACGAGCGCGGCTCGTGTTCATCAGGGTAGCTGAGACTCTGTAGTTCTCGCGCATCGTCCCCGGCTATCCTTCGCAACACTGCTCGTGCCAGTTCACGCCCGGCGTGGCGAACATCCTCATTGAATACGATGATCTGCGGGCGGAACCATTGCAGCACGTCGGTCGACTGCTTCGAGACAAGGTCGACATCTTCGCCAATCTTCAAGCCGGCGGCTTCAATACCCGCAACCAGCGCAATGGCCGCGCTGCCACTGCAGCAGACAATGCCGTCGGGGCGATTTGGGCCTGACATGATCTCCTCCATCCGGTTCCGAATACGGCCCAGCGAGGTATCGACATCAATATCGGACACAGCAACCGTACTCGCGCCTCCCTCCTCCACCGCACGCGAGAAACCCCGATGGAGATGCCGGTAGTAAGTGACCGAAGGCGACGGGCCAGCAAGCATGGCGATCCTGCGACGTCCCCTCGCCAACAAGCTCTTCACCGAGAGATAGGCGAAGGCCTCGTTGTCGAAATCGTGGAACGGATGCTCAATGCCCATCTCTGTTCGACCATGTGTGGCGAACGGAATGCCATGTTCGGTGAGGTAGCGGACGCGCGCGTCATTCGGTTCGGTACGCGACATGATGATCCCGTCGGCCGAGCCCGTTTCGACGATGTAGCGTATCGGCTGCATCGGGTCATTTTTCACCGAATAAGGCGTCACGGTCAGATGGTAGGGCGTTTCCGAAAGCACTTCGGAAATTCCATAGACCATGTTGGAGGTAAGTCCCATGATCTCCGACTGGGCATTGAGCACGAGGCTGATGACATTGGTCTTGCCGGTGCGAAGACGAACACCGGCACGGTTGGGCCTGTATCCAATCTGCTTGGCGATCAGCTGAACCCGATTCTTGGTCGCCTGGCCAATTTCCGGTGCATCCTTGAGCGCGCGCGAAACAGTGGTGACACCAAGCCCCGCCATGAAGGCAATCGTCTTCAACGTCGGCCTCTCGCCCTCAACGGGTTCGGCAGTACCGATTACCGGTTTCTGATCGCCTTCTGTCGTCTTCATATTCAATCGGCTATTCAGGCCTTCCTTTGATGGTATCTGTATCGTTTTATAAAAATACCGCAATCCGAAACTTTTCGACTGGTGGCACAACGTGACCCTAGACGATATTGACGCTACTTGGCAATCGCACAGCGTAGTCACAATTGTTTATTACCCTGAATTTACAGGATTATTTGGTAAAGAAATAGATCCATCAAGTCGATCTCGAAAAAATTGGCCTTCGCCGATTGCACTTGATAGCGCTTTACACTAGCCTATCTGTAACGTTTCAGATTTTGGGAGGATACGATGCGTTACCGTTCTGTCTTGACCGTTCTTGCCACGTCTACATTTCTTTTCGCTGCCAACCCGGCTGGTGCCGCTGACCTGGAAGTCACTCACTGGTGGACTTCTGGCGGTGAAGCGGCAGCTGCCAAGGTTCTCGCCGAATCTTACGACAAATTGGGCGGCGACAAATGGGTGGACGGCGCGATCGCCGGCAGCGGCAGCACAGCCCGTCCAATCATCGTCAGCCGCATTCTTGGCGGAAATCCAATGGGTGCCACCCAATTGAATACCGGCCGCGATGCCGAAGATCTCGTCAAGGCCGGCTTGATGACGGACCTGACCGAGCTTGCCACCAAAGAAGGCTGGGCCGATTTCATTCGCCCCGCCAAGCTGCTCGATGCCTGCAAATATGAGGGCAAGATTTATTGCGTTCCGGTCAACATCCACTCCTGGCAATGGATGTGGATCAATCCAAACGCGTTCAAGGAAGCCGGCGCAGCGGTTCCCACAAACTGGAACGAATTCGTCGCTGCAGCACCCAAGCTAAAGGAAAAAGACATCATCCCGCTTGCGACCGGTGACGCGTGGCAGATCGACGGCGTATTCCGCGTGATGCTGGCTAACCTTGGCGGCAAGGACCTCTATCTCAAGATCATGGATGAAAAGAGTACCGAAGCCGCTGGCAGTCCCGAAATGAAGGCCGTTTGGCAAGCTTTTGCCGACGCGCGAGCCCTTGCTGACCCCGGCTACGTCGGACGGCAGTGGAATGAAGCGACGTCCCTCGTTCTAACTGGAAAAGCTGCAGGGCAAATCATGGGTGATTGGGCACAGGGTGAATTCGGCGTGGCCGGAAAGGTCGCGGGCACAGATTATGACTGCCTTCCGGGCCTCGGTGTTCATCCCGTCCTCGATACAGGAGGCGACGCCTTCTATTTTCCGAAAAACGCGAGCCCCGATATCACAAAAGCCCAGCTGAAGCTTGCCAGCATGCTTGTCTCCAAGGAGACGCAGGTTGCATTTAATCTCGCCAAGGGTTCGCTGCCGATCCGTGGCGACGTCGACATGCAAACAGCCAATGCATGCATGCAAAAGGGCATCAAGATATTGGCGGACAGCAACAATGTGCTGCCTTCATACGAACAGGCTTTCTCCTCCGATACGCAGGGCCAGATCGAAGATCTGACGACGGAGTTCTTCGCCGACAAGAACATGACGGTGGAGGATGCGCAGGCTCGCTACGTCGAGATCATCGGCGAAGCCAAATAGCTCGAACAACCACCGTAGCAGCGGTGCCGGTCTCTCAGGTCCGGCATCCAGTGACAGGACTGGAGACTTCGATGGCTGGGAGCCGGCGCCCGTTTGCCCCCTTACGCAATCTGAATGCCAAAATCGCGGCGGTACCGATGATCGTCACGGTGCTTGTTGTGTTCATCGGCTGCACATTGTGGACCGTCGTTTATTCCTTCACGTCCTCGCGTTCCCTGCCAACGCTGGATTTCGTCGGGATGGATCAGTATGTGCGGCTTTTCCGGACGTCGCGCTGGACCGTTTCCTTGAAGAACCTCGCCATCTTCGGTGTTTTGTCTTTGAGCTTTTCACTGGTGCTCGGGTTTATCCTTGCTGCACTGATGGATCAGAAAATCCGCTTCGAAAATACTTTCCGCACCATATTTCTCTACCCGCACGCTCTGTCGTTCATCGTCACCGGCCTTGTCTGGCAATGGATACTCACCCCGGCCTATGGCGTACAGAAGGTCGTTCGGGACCTCGGTTTTGAAACCTTCAATTTCCCTATCCTGACTGATGGCCGTTTTACCATCTATGCCATTGTGATTGCGGGTCTGTGGCAAGGCACGGGCCTTGTCATGGCACTGATGCTCGCAGGTTTGCGCAACATTGACGATGAAATCTGGAAAGCCGCACGCGTTGACGGGATACCGGCGTGGAAGACCTACCTTTTTATTGTCATTCCGATGATGCGACCTGTCTTCGTCACCACGCTCGTCATCATTTCGGCGACCATCGTCAAGGTCTATGATCTCGTCGTCGCACTGACAAATGGCGGGCCAGGCATTTCCTCTGAGGTTCCCGCGAAATACGTCTACGACCTCATGTTCTCGCGCGGCAATCTGGGTCAGGGCCTCGCCGCCTCGACGATCATGCTCACCACAGTGCTGATTATCCTCGTGCCTTGGGCGCTGCTGGAATTCCGGCCCCGGTATCGCAAGGGAGAAACCTCGAAATGAGCACTACCCTCCCCAGCGCCGAGCCGCGCGGAAGTCGGCCCAAGCGCTTCCTGTCACCCGCATCGATCATGATTTATTCAGCACTCCTTGTGGCAGCCATTTACTACCTCATTCCCCTCTATGTGATGATTATGACGTCCTTGAAAGGCATGCCCGAGATACGCTTGGGCAACATTTTCTCCCCGCCGGTCGAGGTTACCTTCCAACCTTGGGCGACGGCCTGGAACAGTGCCTGCACGGGTCTTTACTGCGAAGGTATCAAGGTCGGCTTCTTCAACTCGATGAAGATCCTCGTCCCAAGTGTGATCTTCTCGATCATCATCGCTTCGGTGAATGGCTATGCCCTCTCCAACTGGCGCTTCAAAGGCTCGGAGCTGTTCTTCACGGCGCTGATTTTCGGCGCCTTCATCCCCTATCAGGTGATGCTCTATCCCCTCGTCATCATCACGCGACAACTCGGCATCTTCGGAACTCTGACGGGTGTCATCGTCATCCACACCATCTTCGGCATGCCGATCCTTACCCTCCTCTTCCGCAATTACTTCGTCTCGCTACCCCCGGAGCTTTTCAAAGCAGCACGCGTGGACGGAGCCGGGTTCTGGCGCATCTTTCTGCAGATCATGCTGCCGATGTCCCTACCGATTTTCGTCGTCGCAGTGATCCTCCAGGTGACAGGCATCTGGAACGACTTCCTCTTCGGCGTGATCTTTGCCGGCACCAAGAATTTCCCGATGACTGTTCAGCTCAACAACATCGTCAACTCGACCCAAGGGGTGAAGGAATACAACGTCAACATGGCCGCGACCATACTCACCGGTGCAGTGCCGCTCCTCGTTTATTTCTTTTCAGGCAAGTATTTCGTCAGAGGCATCGCCGCTGGCGCCGTTAAAGGGTGACCTCAGTGCACAGTGTTTCGATCAAGGATCTTTCGCTCAATTTCGGCTCGATCAGCGTTTTGAAAAACCTCAATATCGAGGTCGCGGACGGCGAATTCCTCGTGCTTCTCGGGCCGTCCGGTTGCGGAAAATCCACGTTGCTGAATTGCATCGCCGGCCTGCTAGATATCTCCGACGGACAAATTTTCATCAAGGGCAAGAATGTGACTTGKGAGGAGCCCAAGGATCGCGGCATCGGCATGGTCTTCCAGTCCTATGCGCTCTACCCGCAAATGACTGTCGAGAAGAACCTTTCATTCGGGTTGCGCGTGGCTGGGCTGCCCGCTGCGGAAATCCAGAAACGCATCGCGCATGCGGCCGAAATCCTGCAGATCGGGCCACTACTGCAACGAAAGCCCGCCGAATTATCTGGCGGCCAACGGCAGCGCGTTGCCATCGGCCGGGCCTTGGTGCGCGATGTTGACGTGTTCCTTTTCGATGAGCCTCTTTCCAATCTCGATGCCAAGCTGCGCTCGGAACTCCGTGTCGAGATCAAGCGGCTGCACCACAAACTCGCCAATACCATGATCTACGTCACACATGACCAGATCGAGGCCTTGACCTTGGCGGATCGCATTGCGGTCATGAAGGGCGGCCTGATCCAGCAACTTGATGATCCGCTGACGATCTATAACAAGCCGCGCAACCTCTTTGTCGCAAGCTTCATCGGCTCACCCGCCATGAACTTCCTCAAAGGCGAGATCGCAGGAACAAACGACTCAGTTGTCTTCCGAGTCGCCGATCTTGATATTTCGCTTGCAGGATATGAAGCGCAACAACCTTTGGCGCCCGGCCATTCAGTCATCTTCGGCTTCCGGCCGGAACACATCGCTATCAATGACCAGCCCGGTCCCGCGGGCCGCTCCTGCGAGGCAGTCGTCGATCTCGACGAGCCCATGGGCGCCGACAGCCTCGTCTGGTTGAAGGTCGCAGGAAAAGCCATCTCGGTTCGTGTCGATTCCGGCAGGCGCTACCAGCCCGGTGAAAAGGTATTCCTGACATTCAATCCCGCCATGGCCTCGCTCTTCGACGCCGGAACAGAAAATCGCCTTTGAACTTCCCAAGCATCATGGAGAAATGAAGTGACCGACTTTTCCTATCAGCTCTACAGTTCCCGCAATTTTCCGCCACTCGACCAGACGCTCGAAATGTTGAAGCGCAATGGTTATGCTCAGGTTGAAGGCTATGGCGGCGTTTACGCCGATCCCAAGGCAACGAGAGCCGCACTTGATGCCAACGGGCTGATAATGCCTTCGGGCCATTTCAGCATCGATCTTCTGGAAAGAGAGCAGCAGAAGGTCCTCGATATTGCAGGCACGCTTGGTATCAAGGCTATCTATTGTCCACACCTCGCCTTGAACCTTCGCCCAACGGATGCGGCGGGCTGGTCAACCTTTGGCGAGCGGCTGGAAGCGGCGTATGCCACCTACAGCAAAGCCGGATATATCTTCGGCTGGCACAATCACGACTTCGAGTTCAAGGCGCTGCCTGATGGCTCTATTCCGCAAAAGCTGATCTTCGATGCAGCGCCAAGCATCTCCTGGGAAGCCGACATAGCCTGGATCATCCGCGGCGGCGGCGATCCGTTCCAGTGGATCGAGAGCTATGGCTCACGCATAAGTGCGGTGCATGTCAAGGATATCGCTGCTCCGGGCCAGAATACCAACGAGGATGGCTGGGCTGACGTCGGGTATGGAACTGTCGACTGGAAGGCGCTGACATCAACACTCAGAGATACGTCGGCGCAATACTTCATCATGGAACATGACAACCCATCGGACGATGAGCGATTCGCCCGCCGCTCCATCGGTACCCTGAAAGCGTTCTGAGGAAAGAAAACGACATGGCCAAGACATTAGGCATCGGCATCATCGGTGCCGGCAATATATCCACGACCTATCTGAGGCTTGCGCCGCTCTTCAAAGGGATTGAAGTTCGTGGCATTGCCGACATCAACAAGACGGCGGCGACCGGACGTGCCTCAGAATACGGCATCGAAGCCCGTAGCATCGATGAACTGCTGACAAGCGACGACATCGATCTCGTGGTCAACCTGACGGTGCCGGACGCACATTTCGACGTATCAAAACAGATCCTGTCGGCTGGCAAACATCTCTATTCGGAAAAGCCGCTGACGCTATCATTGAAGGACGGGCTTGAACTTCAAAAACTTGCTACGAAAAAGGGGCTCAAAGCCGGATGCGCGCCCGACACTTATCTCGGCGGTGCGCACCAATTGGCACGCAAACTGGTCGATGACGGGCAGGTCGGCACCATCACCTCAGGCACAGCGCATGTGTTGAGCCACGGCATGGAGCACTGGCATCCCAATCCTGATTTCTTCTTCCGTCAGGGTGGTGGGCCGATCCTCGATCTTGGCCCTTACTACATTGCCAATCTGATCAACCTCATTGGCCCAATAAGGCGTGTCGCGGCGCTGACATCGATGGCCACGCCGACGCGTACCATCTCCAGCGAACCACGTAAGGGCGAGACAATAAAAGTGACGACGCCGACGACCATCCAAGCCCTGCTGGAGTTTGAAAGCGGCGCTTCGGTGACCCTGTCAGCCAGTTGGGATGTCTGGGCTCACCATCATCCCAACATGGAGCTTTACGGCACCGACGGCTCGATCTTCCTGCCCGACCCGAACTTCTTTGGCGGTGAGGTCAAGTTGGCAAAACCAGGAAAGAAGGCAAAGCCAGTCAAGCCCTGGGCGCATCCTTTCGGTACACCCAACCAGAAGCATCCCGCCGGCATGATGGCAAATTACCGCACAGCCGGACTTGCGGACATGGCCGTCRCAATCCTGCAGGGGCGCGACATACGCTGTTCGCTGGAGCGCGCCTTGCACGGGGTGGATGTGATGGTCTCCATTCTCCGCTCCGGTGAGGAGAAGAAGTTCATCGACATCAAGACAAGTTGCTCACGGCCCGAGGCGCTCGGTATCACAGAAGCCAAATCGCTGTTGAAAAAGACGTAACTCTCAGCCTCGAAGCGATTGCGGTCATGCGCGGGCGGTCCTATGGTCGCCGCCCGATCATGATTTATGGGAATGCCTCGTGACTGCCAGTGCTGCCAACACCGCCCGTATCGCTCGTCTCATCGCCGCCGAGATACACGCACGGCCCGAACAGGCCAATGCGGCGATAGAACTTCTCGATGGCGGAGCAACCGTCCCTTTCATTGCCCGCTATCGCAAGGAAGTTACGGGCGGGCTCGACGATACGCAGCTGCGCACGCTCGACGAACGGCTCATCTATCTGCGCGAACTCGATGCGCGCCGTGACACGATCATCGAGTCCATCCGCAGCCAAGGCAAGCTGACCGACGATCTTGAAGGCAAGATTGCCGGCGCAGTCACCAAGGCGGAGCTGGAGGATATTTATCTGCCCTACAAGCCCAAGCGGCGAACAAAGGCCGAGATTGCCCGCGAACGCGGGCTTGGTCCACTGGCGGAAACAATCTTGTCAGACCGGCGCACCATTCCTTCCGAGCTGGCCAAGAGTTTTCTGAACGACGACGTTCCCGATGTGAAAGCCGCGCTCGACGGGGCCCGGGATATTCTTGTCGAGACCTTTTCGGAGAATGCCGAACTCGTCGGTCGTTTGCGCAAGTACATGCAGGATCGCGCGGTTCTCCGTGCCAAAGTAGTAGACGGCAAACAGGAGGTCGGAGCGAAGTTTTCCGACTACTTCAATCATTTTGAGCGCTGGGCAATCGTGCCGAGCCACCGAGCTCTGGCTATGCTCCGGGGCCGCAACGAAGAGGTGCTGTCGCTCGACCTCGAGGTCGACGCTGAAGATACCGCCGCGACTAAACCAGTCGAGCGAATGATCGCCGACGCCTATTCAGTCCACGCCAATGGCACTGCGGCTGACAACTGGTTGATGGAAGTCGTACGCTGGACATGGCGCATTCGCCTGTCACTCAATCTCTCCGTCGATCTTATGACTGCATTGCGCGAACGCGCCGAGGAAGAAGCCATCCACGTCTTCGCCCGCAATCTGAAGGATTTGCTGTTGGCCGCGCCTGCAGGCTCGCGCGCAACAATGGGTCTCGATCCAGGCATTCGTACAGGCGTGAAGGTTGCTGTCATCGACGGCACAGGCAAGCTTCTCGACACCACGACCGTGTACCCCTTCCCGCCGCGTAATGATGTGCGCGGAACACAGGCCGAGCTGGCAAAGCTCGTTGTCAGGCACAAGATCGAACTTATCGCGATTGGCAACGGCACCGGGAGTCGCGAGACCGAACGTCTCGTCGCCGATATGTTGGCAGACATGCCGCCGCCCAAACCGCTCAAAGTGATCGTCAGTGAAGCCGGAGCTTCGGTCTATTCCGCATCGGCGACTGCGGCTGCCGAATTCCCCGGGCTTGACGTGTCGCTTCGCGGCGCCGTCTCCATTGCCCGTCGCTTGCAGGATCCGCTGGCGGAACTCGTCAAGATTGAGCCGAAATCCATCGGCGTCGGCCAGTACCAGCACGATGTCGACCAATACCGCCTTGCACGTTCGCTCGAAGGCGTCGTCGAAGATGCGGTGAATGCCGTGGGCGTTGATCTCAACACTGCTTCGGCTTCTTTGCTCGCRCGCATTTCCGGCCTCGGTACGTCACTTGCTGAAGCGATTATCGCCTATCGCGACGATGTTGGCCCATTCAAAACCCGTCGCGACCTCCTGAAAGTCGCACGCCTCGGGCCGCGCGCCTTTGAACAATGCGCCGGCTTCCTGCGCATTCCCGACGGCACAGAACCGCTGGACGCGTCCGCGGTGCATCCGGAAGCCTATGG
>NZ_JBFUMG010000110.1:0-10857 GCF_054049495.1 Phyllobacterium sp. P5_D12
CCGCGATAGGGATCAAGCGCCGCCTGTCCGAAAATCTCGCGCGTCAATCGTACGGCGTGGCGGAAATCTGTCCAGTCGTCGGGATGCGACATGTAGTTGAAAAGGATCCTGGGTTTCTCGAATGGCTCAGATGAGCGAAGCGTCACGCTCCCGCGCGACTTCGACCGCATCGGACCGACATGCGCCTGGAAACCATGACCCTTTACCGCGGCCCGGCCATCATATCGGATAGCCGCCGGCAGGAAATGATATTGGATGTCCGKATAGTCGACGCCGGGTTTCGAACGGACGAAAGCGGCGGATTCGAAATGGTTGGTTGCACCATGGCCCGTCTTGAAAAACAGCCATTCGGCGCCGATCATGGCCTTCGAGAAGAGCCCGAGCTTGGAATTCAAAGTGATCGGTTTCAGACTTTCCTGCTGGATGTACACCTCCATATGGTCCTGCAGGTTCTGGCCGACGCCGGGCCGGTCGGCAACGACTTCGATGCCATGCTCTTTCAGATGAGCAGCTGGGCCTATGCCGGACAGCATCAGCAGCTTGGGTGAGTTGATTGACGAGGCGGCGACGATCACTTCGCGCCGGGCGCGTATCACCTCTGTCTTGCCGCGCCGGGTGATTTCGACACCGACCGCCCGCCCGCTCTCAATGATCACACGCCGGGCGAAACCATTGACCAGATTCACGTTTTTGCGTTTTAACGCCGGGCGAAGATAGGCATTGGCCGCGGACCAGCGGCGGCCATTGTGGATGGTTTGCTCCATGGCCCCGAAGCCTTCCTGCTTCGAGCCATTATAGTCTTCGGTAACTTCGAAACCCGCCTGTTGGCCGGCATCGACAAAGGCGTGGAACAATGGATTGTCCCGGCGCCCACGTTGTATGTGCATGGGGCCATCCGTGCCGCGCCATCCCGGCTCGCCGCCATGCGAATGTTCCATGCGTTTGAAATAGGGCAGCACATCTGCATAGGACCAGCCGCTCGCGCCACTTTCCGCCCAATGGTCGAAATCATGTGCATGGCCGCGCACATAGACCATGCCGTTAATCGAGGAGGAGCCGCCGATGACCTTGCCGCGTGGCGTGACCAAGCGGCGCCCGCCAAGGTGCGGCTCGGGTTCGGACATAAAGCCCCAATCATAGGTGCTCATATTCATCGGGAAGGACAATGCCGCCGGCATCTGGATGAATGGGCCGATGTCGGTACCGCCGAATTCGATGACAATCACCGAATATTTGCCGTCCTCCGACAGGCGGTAAGCCATCGCAGAACCCGCAGAACCAGAACCGATGATGACGAAATCTGCTTCCATAGTGCTTGTCATGCTCACTCGCCGCGCGGATAGCGGGCGTTCTCTTCCAGAACGTTGAGGTCCATATGATTGCGCATGTAACGCTCGGAAGCTTTTTGCAGGGGCTGATGGTCCCACGGATAGTATGAGCCGTTGCGCAACGCTTCATAGACCACCCACCGCCGCGCCTGGCTTTCGCGCACCGCGGCATCAAACTGCGCCATATCCCAGCGGCCCCGGGCTTTCGCCGTGAAATCTGCGACCAGCTTGGCATGCACCGGATCGCTCGCGAGGTTGGTCAGTTCATCCGGATCCGATTGAAGATCAAAGAGTTGCGGCGGGTCGATCTCGCAATGCACGAACTTGTAGGCGCCTTCGCGGATGCAGACGAGCGGCGCGTTTGAGCCTTCCGCCGCATATTCCATCAGGACGGGCCCGACGCGCGCCTTGCCTTGCATGACAGGCGTCAGATCCTCGCCATCGGTCCATGGCAGGATTTCGGCGATATCGATACCTGCAAGCGCGCCGAGCGTCGGATTGATATCAAGTGTCGACACCGGCTCGAAGATCAATTGGGGAGCAATACCTTTGCCCGCGATCATCAGCGGAACGCGCGCCGAGCTTTCGAAAAAGTTCATCTTGAACCAAAGGCCGCGCTCGCCCAGCATGTCGCCGTGATCTGACGTGAACACGATGATCGTGTCGTCCAGCATCCGTGTGGTCTGCAGGACCTCGAGAATTTCGCCGATCTTGTCGTCGATATAGGAGATATTGGCAAGATAGCCCTGACGCGCCCGCCTGATCTGGTCGGGCGTTATGTCGAAGCAATCATGCTCGCATGCCTCGAGCAGCCGCTTTGAATGCGGATCCTGTTCTTCGAACAGAATGGCACCGACTTTCGGATCGAGCGCGGACGAACCCTCATAAAGGTCCCAATATTTGCGCCGCGCCACATAAGGATCGTGCGGATGCGTGAAGGAGACTGTCAGGCACCATGGCCGGCGCGATGCATCATCCGATTCACGCGATAGCTGGTACAGCTTTTGCCGCGCGTGGAACGCTAACTCGTCGTCATATTCCATCTGGTTGGTGATCTCGGCAACGCCCGCGCCAGTGACCGAGCCAAGATTGTGATACCACCAGTCGATGCGTTCTCCCGGCTTGCGATAATCTGGTGTCCAGCCGAAATCCGCCGGGTAAATGTCTGTTGTCAGGCGCTCTTCAAGGCCATGCAGTTGATCCGGGCCGACGAAATGCATCTTGCCGGAGAGGCCGGTATAGTAACCAGCGCGGCGCAGATGATGCGCATAGGTCGGGATATCCGAGACAAACTCTGCCGCGTTGTCATAGACCCGGGTGCGCGATGGCAATTGACCCGACATAAGCGAAGCGCGGGCAGGGGCACACAGCGGCGAGGCGGTGTAGGTATTGGCGAAGCGGGCCGAACGCTTGGCCAATGCCTTCAGATGTGGTGCATGGATGAATTCCGCCGGGCCGTCTGGAAAAAGTGTTCCATTCAGCTGATCAACCATTAAAATTAGTATGTTCGGTCTCATACAGGCTCCGGCAGGGGCAAAATTCGTCTCTCTAGCATTTTCCATATGGTAGTGATGGTCGCTGTTTCAGTTACGCCATTGCGCACCGCATGACGACCGATATTTCTGGCTGTAGATGCAGGTTCGCCTTGAATCGCGCAGGTTTCATGGTTAGCTCAAGAGAAAGAGATTTTGGAGGAATGGAAATGACTGCCTGTATCGTTGGATGGTCGCATCTGCCATTTGGAAAGCTGGAAGGCGAAACCGTCGAAAGCCTGATCGTTAAAGCTGCGGTAGGGGCGCTCGATCATGCAGGCATCGGTCCTGAAGACGTTGACGAGATCGTGCTGGGCCATTTCAATGCTGGTTTCTCTCCCCAGGATTTCACCGCCAGCCTGGTTCTGCAGGCGAGTGATGCCTTTCGCTTCAAGCCCGCGACGCGTGTTGAAAACGCTTGTGCCACCGGCTCGGCAGCTGTTCATCAGGGCATCAAGACTATTCGTGCGGGTAGCGCCAAGGTCGTACTGGTCGTGGGTGTCGAGAAGATGACATCGACGCCCGGTCCGGAAATCGGCAAGAATTTGCTCAAAGCGTCTTATCTGCCGGAGGAGGGCGAGATTCCCGCCGGTTTCGCCGGAGTCTTCGGCCAGATTGCAGCCGCGTATTTCCAGAAGTACGGCGATCAGTCCGATGCCTTGGCGATGATCGCTGCCAAGAACCACAAGAACGGCGTCAACAATCCCTATGCGCAGATGCGCAAGGATCTCGGCTATGAGTTCTGCCGGCAGGAGAGCGAGAAGAACCCGTTCGTTGCGGGCCCATTGAAGCGTACCGATTGTTCGCTCGTCTCTGACGGCGCGGCAGCGCTGGTCCTGACCGATACGCAGACTGCCTTGAAGATGAAGCGTGCTGTGGCATTTCGTGCGGCTGCCCACGTTCAGGATTTTCTGCCGATCTCCAAGCGCGATATCCTGCTTTTCGAAGGCTGTTCGGAGGGCTGGAAACGTGCGCTGGAGCAAGCCGGCGTGACCATCGATGACCTGTCCTTCGTCGAAACGCATGATTGCTTCACCATTGCCGAACTGATCGAGTACGAGGCAATGGGACTGGCGAAGCCGGGCGAGGGCGCCAAGATAGCACTCGAAGGCCAGACAGCCATGGATGGCCGCCTGCCGGTCAATCCTTCCGGCGGCCTCAAGGCCAAGGGGCATCCGATCGGCGCCAGCGGTGTTTCGATGCACGTGCTGTCATCGATGCAGTTGACCGGGGAGGCCGGCGGCATACAGGTGCCGGGCGCCAAGCTCGCGGGCATCTTCAACATGGGCGGCGCAGCGGTCGCCAACTATGTTTCGGTGCTGGAGCGGATCAAATAACGCTGGTAGCATCA
Organism: Phyllobacterium sp. P5_D12; assembly: GCF_054049495.1. Lineage (NCBI taxonomy): Bacteria > Pseudomonadati > Pseudomonadota > Alphaproteobacteria > Hyphomicrobiales > Phyllobacteriaceae > Phyllobacterium > Phyllobacterium sp. P5_D12. The sequence continues at coordinate 4,212 of NZ_JBFUMG010000110.1, forward strand.
CAAGCAAAGCTGTGATAGGTTACATGTAACCTATCAGGAGCATGATATGCGTTCGTCCGCCCAACCAAAAAAGACCTCTCAGCAGAAGGTCAAGGAGCATCGTGAGCGCTTGCGCGCACAGGGCTTGCGTCCAGTCCAGTTTTGGCTGCCGGATGTAAATTCGAAGGAATTTAAGGAAGAAGCTCACAGGCAGTCGCTGGCGATTGCCAACAGTCCGACTGAGGCAGACGATCAGGCATTTATTGATTCAATTTCTGACTTTGATGACAATGACGATGAAACGCGGTGACGTTTGGACGGTCGCCGGGGGCAAAGACTATGCAGGAAAGCCTCGACCTGTGGTCATTGTTCAAAATGATAGTTTTGACGGGACGAATTCGATCGTTATATGCACGCTGACGAGCATCGACCTTCAGGTGCCATTTGCCCGGCCAATGATAGATCCAAATCCTGATAATGGCTTGCGCCATCAATCCTGGGTCATGGTGGATAAAATTTCATCCGTGCCGAAATCCAAAATCGGGATGTTTATCGGACGATTGAGTGATGACGATCTTGTTCGTCTGAATCTGGCAATGCTGGTGTTTCTTGGCTTAGCGTCGTCACCACGCACACATATGGAACCGTCGACATGAGCAATCCGGTACTGGTTGAAGTTTTTCGCGGCGAAACGGTGGAGAGCCGCCATCGTGGGGCGGTGATCGTGACCGATGGCGATGGTAAGATCGTCTTCTCGCTTGGTGACATCGAGCGACCGACCTTTCCGCGCTCTGCAATCAAGGCCATTCAGGCACTGCCGCTGGTCGAGAGCGGCGCGGCGGATGCCTATGGCTTCGGTAATGAGGAACTCGCCATGGCCTGTGCCTCGCATTCGGGCGAGCCGCAACATGTGGCGAAGGCTGCCGATATGCTGGGCCGCGCCGGGCTCGATGTTTCGGCGCTAGAGTGTGGCTCGCATTGGCCGGCGCAGCAGCCCGTGCTGATTGCGCTGGCGAAAAGTGGCCAGGAGCCGACGCCGCTGCATAATAATTGTTCCGGCAAACACGCAGGATTCCTGTGCACATGCCGGCATCTTGGCATCGAAACGCACGGCTATTCTGCCTTGGGCTCGCCTGAACAGGATATGGTGCGCGATGCTATGCAGAGCGTCACCGGCGCACCGCACACGCTGGATCGTTGCGGAACAGATGGCTGTTCGATTCCGACCTATGCCATTCCATTGAAAAACCTGGCGCATGGCTTCGCCCGCATGGCGACGGGGGTTGGATTCGAGCCGGTCCGAGCCGCTGCGGCGCGGCGCCTTGTCGATGCGGCGATGGCAGCACCATATTATGTCGCCGGCACCAATCGCGCCTGTACGGTTTTAATGGAGATGGCTCCAAACCGTATCTTCGTAAAGGGCGGTGCCGAAGGTGTCTACGCTGGTGCCTTGCCAGAACTCGGCCTCGGCATCGCTATCAAGTGCGATGACGGGAGCGCGCGGGCGTCCGAGGCAATCATCGCCACGGTTCTCGCCCGGATCTATCGCAACGAGGACGAACTGGAATCGAAGCTCGACCGGTTTGCTGATCGCGAAATGCGCAACTGGAACGGCATTACTTATGGTGTCATCAGCCCGACAGAAGCGCTGACGGATGCCGATATCAATTGACGATATTCCGCTCGACAGTAAGGTTTGGATAGATTTCGGCGCTCTTCTGGGTCAAATCCTTGACCGTGACGTCAGTCCAGCTATGACCGACGATGCCGCCATTCCTGGAGCCTTGGATGATATTATCGCTGATGATGGCCGAGCCGACGCCCTCGACGACGCTGACATAGATACCTTCGCCTGACGTGCGGACGATGTTTCCAGTCGCAATCACATTGCGCATGTAAGCGCCCCAGCCGAGCTGTATCCCGTAAAGTGGGGCGTTTTCAACCACATTGCCGGTAACCGAGATGTCGGCTTCGACACTGATGCCGATGCCGAAGGTGCCTGGGTACGGGCCCTTGGTCGAGAGGTTCCGGACCAAATTGCCGCTGCAGGTTCCGAGCCGCCCGCCGCTGTCGAAATTGACCATCGATATGCCGTTTGCAGCACCATCGACGAGATTGTTCGCGATGACCGCGCCCTCGAAAGCGAATTCCGAATAAATCGCGGTTTCGCCGCTCGCACTGCAATTGTTCCCAGTGATCTGCAAATTGCTGGCGCTATTGCCGCGGATCGCGGTAAAGGCGCTGTCGTTGATGACATTGTTGGAAACGACGACATTGTTCGCGCGAAAGATATTGATGGCGTTGCCGTTCTGACCGGTGCCGCCTGAATCCGCCCTGGTCTTGCTAATGCGGTTGCCTGCAATGATCGTGCCGTCTCGGCCTTGCTCGTAACGCTGGACGAGAATGCCGCCATTACCGCAATCGTTGATCTCATTGCCGGTGATCTCTAGTCCGGTGGAGTCCGCAGCAAATATGGCCGCATCGCTGGCGCCGGAGATACGCGTACCATCGATACGCCCACCGCATTTGAAGAGGTCCACAGCATTCTTGCGCGCACCGACAATCTGGCAATCATCCAACACAAGATGAGCAACGTTGCTGGCTTCGAGGAGGCCCCGAACGCTCTCGCCTAGCGGCCTGCCGTCACCATCGATGACAAGACCGTTGAGCCGAATATGATCGGAACCATTCGCCCTTATCAGACCAGATTTGCCTCCAAACAGAAGACGCGACTTGCCGGAAACACCGAGCAGATTGACATAGGCGGGAAACTGCAGCCCCGAGACAATATAGGCTCCAGGTGGCAGGAATATCTGCTGACCGGACGAACTTGCTTTGGTCAGCAACGCATTCAGCTTGATCGTCTGATCGTCTGGGCCTCCAGGGGCCAACCCGAATTCCACAGCGTTGATTATTCCTGATGTGGTCCGGGCTTGCGTGGTACGCGGCAGAATGCCGACGCCGGCAAGCGAGGCCAGACCGGTCAGGACGAAGCGTCGGTTGATCATATTGTTATCCGCGGAAGAGAATGAGACGGGTGATGGAGGATTGCACTTGCTGTAGGGCCTAGCAAGGCCTACCTTCGTTCGATGAGCAGGGCCTTCACAAAGGAAGACGATAGCAACTCCTCGATCGATGTCGGCGAGCGCCCCATAAGCCCGCACCGGAATCTGGTGACGGAGAAGGGCCTCGCTCACATAGATGCCGAGCTCGCAGCAGCGCATGAGGCGCTTGCCAAAGGCAATGCTGAGGCTGACCGCGATCTGATCGCGCGGGCCTCACGCGATCTGCGGTACTGGAACGCACGTAGGGAATCAGCCGAAGTCTCACGCCCCGATCCGCATAGCGACGTGGTCCGGTTCGGCATGACAGTCACAATCGCCGATGAAGACGACAAGTCACAAACCTGGGCAATTGTCGGCGAGGACGAAGCGGATGCGAGCCATGGCAAGATCTCGCATGTGTCACCCATGGCGAAGGCGATGTTCGGTAAATCCATTGGTGACAGTTTCGTGCTGAATGATCGCGAGTGGGAGATAACGGCGATCGATACTGCAGCTTGAAGTTGAATCCTGCTTTGAGCAGTGGGCCTCAAGAGATTCAATTTAAAGCGTTTTTCATACCGGCTCGATGTGATCGCGGAAGAAGGCTGCCGCGCCGGTCTCGTCGATTTCACCAGCGGCGACGTTCATCACAAACGTGTAAAGTGTACCGGGATCGGCAGTCGGCACATAGCCGTTGATCACGAGGAAGGCGAGGGCTGCAGCGAGCGCCGTACGCTTGTTTCCATCGACAAAGGCATGGTTTCTGGCCAAGCCAAACATGTAAGCTCCGGCTAGCTCTGCTATGTCTGGATCGCCATAATTAGATTTGTTTTCGGCGCGAGCCAAAGCCGATTCGAGGGCATTTTCGTCTCTCAAACCGTGAGCCCCGCCATGACGATGCAATTGCTCCGCATGCATTGCTTCCACTGACAAGCGGGAAAGGAATTCCCAACTCATTCAGCAAGCTTTTGAAAAACGGTCTTGTACTTGTCCATCATTTTGCGTGCGGCTTCCATCTGACGTTCGAACGAATCGTCAGTAGGCTTCAAAATTATGCCGTCGGCAGTTTGAATGACTTCCAGCTGATCTCCAGCCTTCAGATGGTTCCTCTCAAGCACATCCTTCGGCAGGATAACCCCTTCCGAATTGCCGATTTTCCTCACGGTCACGTTCATGGCCTTAACTCCGATGTTATAACGCGAGGTATAACGTAAGTGTACGACACATACAAGCTGGAGATTGTGGTCTTACAGCCAGCCCTTTTTGCGGAAGATCAGGAGCGGKATGATGGCCGAGGCAATCATCAGGGCGATGGCCATGGGATAGCCCCAGACCTCATCAAGTTCGGGCATGAAATGAAAGTTCATGCCGTAAATCGATGCGACCAGCGTTGGCGGCATGAAGGCGACGGCAGCTACGGAGAAGATTTTGATGATGGCGTTCTGCTCAATTGAAATGAGCCCAACGACCGTATCAAGCAGAAAGGTCACCTTGTTGGAAAGGAAATCGACATAGGTGCTCAACGATTGCGTGTCGCGCTCCAGCGACTTGATCGTTGCCCGTATATCCTTCTTGCTCAGGGTCTCCTCCTGAATGGCGGCCGTATAAACGAGGAGGCGGCTGACGCCGGCGATGCTTTCCCGAATTTTGGAAAGAAACGCACCTTGAATACCGATATTGTTGAGACTGTCCCTGAAGTTCTTCGTTGTCATAGGCTTATCATTTTCCGACCGCCGGAAGATCGCGTGAGAATTCACATCAATATCGCCGGCAACACCCTCGAGAATGTCCGCGATCCGGTCGGTCACGGCTTCGATCAATCCCAGCAGAATGCTGATGCCGCCGCATTTGGGTGTAATGAGGCCATTCCCCGGCTTTGTCGCGCGGCTAATGAACAGACTGAACGCCTTCGGTTCCGTATAGCGCACAGTGACAAGCCGCTTTCCTGTGAGAATGAAAGATACCGGAGCGATACCGTGATGCTTCAATTCGGTGGAGTGCAGGATGGAAGCGGTCAGATATTGCGCGCCATTCTCGGCATAGAAGCGACTGGATTCCTCGATCTCGATCATATCCTCGTGGGTCGGTATGGTCGCCTTGGTCCAGTTCTCAACCTGGACGTCTTCTTCGTGAGTCGGGTTGATAAGGTCGATCCAGACTGCATTCGGTGGCAACTCTGCCCCCGCAAGCGCAGCACTCGGCATTAAATAATCGTCTTGCAGCGCGTAGACATAAATCATTTCACAATGAATCCAGCAAGGTATCGATGAGTTTCTCGGCAGCCTCGCCGATTACAGTGCCGGGAGGGAAAATAGCCGTTGCACCTGCCTGGAGGATCGCATCGAAGTCCTGCGGTGGTATGACACCGCCAACGATAATAAGAGTATCGTCCCGCTCGCGGCGCTTCAACGCCTGCTTGAGTTCCGGTACAAGCGTCAGATGTCCAGCTGCCAGCGATGAGACGCCAACGATATCGACATTGCTCTCGATGGCGAGATCCGCAACTTCTTCAGGCGTCTGGAACATGGCGCCAACAATGACCTCGAATCCGAGATCACCGAAGGCAGTTGCTATGACCTTCTGGCCGCGATCGTGGCCGTCCTGGCCCATTTTTGCGACAAGAATACGAGGCTTCCTCCCCGTGCGTTTTTCATAAGCAGCCGCTTTGGCTTCAACGCGGTCTATGACTTCGTTTTTCCCGGCCTCCTTACGGTAAACACCGGAAATCGTGTGGATGTTGGCTACATGCCGCCCATAGGCCTTCTCCAGCGCCAACGAGATCTCGCCGACCGTTGCGCGCGCCCGCGCTGCCTGGATCGCCAGATCGAGCAAATTGCCTTTGCCTGCCTTCGCAGCGGCCGTCAGCGCAGACAAGGCTGCATCGACCGCGGCAACGTTGCGTGTTCCCTTCAACTGCTGCAGCTTGGAAAGCTGGCGAGCGCGTACTTCCGCGTTGTCGACTTTCAGCACGTCGACTTCCATATCTTCGGTCGGGCGATAGGAGTTGACGCCGATGACCGGCTGCCGGCCGCTGTCGATACGTGCTTGTGTGCGGGCTGCGGCGGCTTCGATGCGCATCTTCGGAATGCCCTGTTCGATGGCCTTGGCCATGCCGCCCAGCGCTTCTACCTCGTCGATGTGGGCGAGGGCACGGGCGGCAAGGTCATGCGTGAGCCGCTCGACATAAAATGAACCGCCCCAGGGATCGATTGTGCGCGTCGTGCCGGACTCCTTTTGCAGGACCAGCTGTGTACTGCGGGCTATGTGAGCCGAGTGATCGGTTGGAAGAGCCAGCGCTTCGTCGAAAGAATTGGTGTGCAGCGACTGCGTATGCCCCTGTGTCGAAGCCATGGCCTCGATCATGGTGCGCACGATATTGTTGTAAGGGTCCTGTGCCGTCAGCGACCAGCCCGAGGTTTGCGAATGGGTGCGCAGCGAGAGCGAACGCTTGTCCTTCGGATTGAAATTCTTCTTCATCAACGCGGCCCAGAGCAGGCGCGCGGCGCGCAGCTTCGCAACTTCCATGAAGAAATTCATGCCGATCGCCCAGAAGAAGGAGAGGCGCGGTGCAAAACTATCGATGTCCTGGCCGGCCGCAGCGCCAGCGCGCGCATACTCTATAC
>NZ_JBFUMG010000111.1:0-10856 GCF_054049495.1 Phyllobacterium sp. P5_D12
GTGCACAACGTTTCACAGGCGCATTTCCCGCCGAGCAGATACATGTCGTGAGATCTGCCACTATTGCGGGGCGCAATCCAGTTTCCTTGGCGAAGACCTTCTGGACCCTCTGGCTCGGTAATCTCGATTCCCGCAGGTTTTTCCGGACGTTTCGGCCAAAGCTGGTTGCCGGATTTGGCGGTTATCCAACACTGCCACCGCTCTACGCGGCGAGCGGCATGAAAATACCGACACTCATCCACGAGCRGAATGCAGTGATGGGACGTGCCAACAAGGCACTGGCTGCCCGTGTCAACGCAATTGCCGGCGGCTTCTTGACCGACACCGGTGGACCATTTGCGCAAAAGACAATCGCCACCGGAAATCCAGTGCGCCCGGCAGTCTTGGCAGAAGTGGGCAAGCCTTATAAGGCCTCGCAAGCGCACCAGCCCTTTCATTTTCTGGTTTTTGGTGGCAGCCAGGGCGCGCAATACTTTTCAACTGCAGTGCCTGCTGCCATCAAACTGCTGGCGCCGGAAGATCGTGCACGTCTTGTCGTGATGCAGCAGGCTCGCGCAGAAGATGAGTCATATGTGCGCTCGGCCTACCAATCGCTTGGTATCACAGCAGAGGTTGCACCATTCTTTCTTGATATGCCGCACCGCATCGCCGAATCCCATTTCGTTCTCTCCCGTTCAGGTGCGTCCACGGTTTCCGAGATAGCTGCCATCGGCAGGCCAGCTATTCTTGTGCCCTTCCCGCATGCCCTTGATCATGATCAGGCGGCTAATGCGGCTGCTCTCCAGGCCGCCGGAGGAGCCGACGTCATCAAACAGTCCGAACTCTCCCCGGAGCGCATTGCGTCCATCCTGACAAGTGCGATGAGCGAACCGACCCGTCTGGCATTTATTGCGGAAAAAGCCCGCACAACCGGTAAACCTCAAGCCACAAGGTTGCTTGCGGACCTTGCAGAAGCTATTGCGTCCGGTCAACGGATTGAAGATTTCAAAAAAGGAGTGCGTCCATGAAGATGCCGCTCAATATCGGCCTCGTTCATTTCATCGGTATCGGCGGTATCGGCATGAGTGGTATTGCCGAAGTATTACATAACCTTGGCTACAAGGTTCAAGGCTCCGATCAGGCCGACAGCGCCAATGTGCAGCGTCTGCGCGATAAGGGCATCGATATCTATGTAGGCCACAAGGCCGATAACATTGGCGATGCTGAAGTCGTCGTCGTCTCGACTGCTATCAAGAAATCCAATCCTGAATTGATCGCGGCCCGAGAGAAGCTGCTTCCGGTCGTCCGCCGCGCCGAAATGCTGGCGGAACTGATGCGTTTCCGCAAGGCCGTCGCTATCGGCGGCACGCACGGCAAGACGACGACGACCTCGATGGTCGCTACTTTGCTCGATGCGGGCCATCTGGATCCGACGGTGATCAATGGCGGCATCATCAATGCCTATGGCACCAACGCCCGCATGGGCGAGGGCGACTGGATGGTCGTCGAAGCAGACGAGAGCGACGGTACGTTCCTGAAGCTTCCCGCTGATGTGGCCGTTGTCACCAACATCGATCCCGAGCACCTCGATCATTACGGCACGTTCGACAAGGTTCGCGAAGCCTTCCGGCAATTTGTCGAGAATGTACCGTTTTACGGTTTCGGTGTGATGTGCCTTGACCATCCGGAAGTACAGTCGCTGGTATCGCGGATTGAGGATCGCCGCGTCATCACCTATGGGGAGAATCCGCAAGCAGATGTTCGTTTCGTCAATCTCGTCGTTGACGGCGCGGCCTCGCGTTTCGATGTTCATATCGCCAAGCGCAAGACGGGTGAGATCTCCGAGATTACGGGGCTGMGCCTGCCCATGCCGGGCCGGCACAACGTTTCCAACGCCACAGCGGCGATTGCCGTAGCACATGAGCTTGGGATCTCAGCCGACGACATCAAGAAGGGCTTGTCATCCTTCGGCGGGGTCAAGCGCCGGTTTACCCATACCGGTTCATGGAAGGGTGTCGAGATATTCGATGACTATGGCCACCATCCGGTCGAGATCAAAGCGGTCTTGAGAGCGGCGCGGGATTCCGCAAAGGGCCGCGTGATCGCGGTCGTTCAACCGCATCGATTCACACGGCTCGCCAGTCTGTTCGATGAGTTTGCAGCTTGCTTCAACGATGCCGATACGGTTGTCCTGGCGCCCGTTTATGCGGCTGGCGAAGACCCCATTCCGGGTGTGACTTCTGAGGCGCTGGTTTCGCGTATCAAAACCGCTGCACACCGTGACGCACGCTATATCGCGGGTCCGCAGGAGGTGGCTCCTTTGATCGCCGAGATCGCCAAGCCGGATGATTTCGTGATCTTTCTTGGGGCGGGCAACATTACCCAATGGGCCTATGCCTTGCCAAAGGAACTCGCAGCGCTCTAGATTTGGCGGTTGTTCCGACAGGGATGGTTCGGACGGGAAGGATATGATGTCTCCACTTATTGATGGCGACGCCCTGCTGAAAAAGCTGGGAGATCGTTTATCTGGTCTGCGCGGACGGTTGACGCCTAACATGGGCATGGAAAAGGTCACGTGGTTTCGCGCTGGTGGTCCTGCCGAAGTCATGTTCCAGCCCGCGGACGAGGAAGATTTGTCGGCATTCCTCAAAGCTGTCCCGCAAGAATATCCGATCCTCGTCGTTGGTATCGGCTCCAATCTTTTGGTGCGCGACGGTGGTATTCCGGGTTTCGTCGTCCGCCTGTCGGCCAAGGGCTTCGGCGAGGTTGAGCGGGTTGGCGATACGCAGTTGCGTTCGGGCACGGCGACGCCAGACAAGCGTGTGGCTGCTGCAGCCTTGGAGGCGGGCATCGCCGGGTTTCATTTCTATCACGGTATCCCTGGCGGGATCGGCGGCGCTCTGCGCATGAATGCCGGTGCGAACGGCGTTGAAACGCGTGAGCGTGTGGTGGAAGTGCGTGCCCTTGATCGCAAGGGCGAGGTTCGAATTCTTTCAAACGCCGACATGGGCTACGCCTATCGTCATTCCGGCGCGGCAAATGATCTGATCTTCACTTCGGCGCTATTCGAGGGCGTGCCGGGTGATCGCGGGGAAATCCAGACAGCGATGGATGCCGTCCAGCAGCACCGTGAAACGGTGCAACCCATCCGGGAAAAGACCGGCGGTTCGACGTTCAAGAACCCTGAAGGCTCCTCTGCCTGGAAAGAGATCGACAAAGCCGGCGGGCGCGGACTGATGATCGGTGGCGCTCAGATGTCACCGATGCATTGCAATTTCATGATCAACACCGGCACTGCCTCGGGGCATGACCTCGAGACGCTTGGCGAAACCATCCGTTCGCGGGTCGTGCAGAATTCGGGTATTCGCCTGCATTGGGAAATCAAACGCCTTGGGCTTTTTCGCCCGGGTCATGAAGTACACGAATTCATGGGCCAATTGCTATAGCGGCCGGTTGCTGGCATTGCTGCAAGGCGTTCGGCCGCCGATTCATCCTCCTGACATATTTTTTTACCGGAATTTCCATTGTTGAATCATTGGGGACTTGTCAGCGAATCAACTCTCTGATTCTTTAGGGACAAGCGTTAACTGATTTGAGTCGGCTGGTTTTGCCAGTCTCGGGTATCTGCGGTCCCGGCCGCCGGATGTGCGCGGACTCATGTCTGTTTTCAGCTTTGATGGGGAAGTGTTCGAGGGGTTGCCTTCATGGCGAAAAAGCATGTTGCGGTGCTGATGGGTGGCTTTTCATCGGAGCGTCCGGTGTCGCTATCTTCCGGCAATTCATGCGCCGATGCTTTGGAGGCCGAAGGCTATACCATAACCCGCGTCGACGTTACTCGCGATATCGCCAGTGTATTGCATGAACTCAAGCCTGATGTTGCCTTCAATGCGTTGCATGGGCCGTTCGGCGAAGATGGCACTATCCAGGGCATTCTGGAATATCTCGAAATTCCCTATACGCATTCGGGCGTGCTTGCGTCTGCGCTCGCGATGCACAAGGAGCAGGCGAAAATCGTTGCCAAGGCGGCTGGTATCCCTGTGGCTGAAGCCAAGACCATGAACCGCCTGGACTTCACCTCGAAGCATCCGATGAAGCCGCCTTATGTCGTCAAGCCCGTGAGCGAGGGCTCCAGTTTCGGTGTCGTCATCGTCAAGGAGGATCAGTCGCATCCACCGCAGATCATTACTTCTGCCGAATGGAAATATGGCGATAGCGTTATGGTCGAACGCTACATATATGGGCGCGAATTGACCTGTGCCGTCATGGGTGATGTGGCCATCGGCGTATGTGAAATCATCCCGGTTGGACACCAGTTCTACGATTATGATTCAAAATATGTTGCAGGCGGATCAAATCATGAGGTTCCCGCTAAAATTTCACTAAAAATTTACCAAAAAATACAAACACTGGCACTCAAGGCGCATCAGGCAATTGGATGTAAAGGGATTAGCCGGTCGGACTTCCGTTACGACGACCGTTTTTCCGAGGATGGCGAGCTGATCTGGCTGGAAGTCAACACCCAGCCAGGCATGACTCCCACCTCTCTCGTACCTGATATCGCCAAAGCTGCGGGGCATACCTTCGGTGAATTGTTGAGTTGGATGGTGGAGGACGCATCGTGTTTGCGTTGAAGGGCAAAAATGCGCACCCGCGGGGTGCTGTGCCGGTGTCTTCGGGCAGGTCGGCGACTTTTGGCCGTTTCCGGATCGTCCTGCCGAAAATCCTGCGCAAGCCTGTTCGCGTTCTTGCGCGCACCATCGAAGGCGAAGTCTCCATTCCGAACCATGTTGGGACATTCGGTGCCTTGGCTTTCCTGGCTTTGACCGGAGCTTACGGCGCAATCCTTGGCGGTCATGCGCCCGAAGTGGTCAAGGTTACAACCTCGACGTTCGGCTTCGCCATTGAAGATGTGAAGGTCGTGGGCAACAAGGAAACGTCTGAAATCGACGTTCTCGGTGCTCTTGGTCTTGATGGCGAGACGTCTCTGGTCGGCTTGAGTGCTGCTGATGCTCAAAAGGCTGTCGCAGGATTGCCTTGGGTCGAATCCGTCGATGTGTTCAAAGTCTATCCGAATACGATCCAGATTTCGATCCACGAGCGCACCGCATTGGCGGTGTGGCAGAATGGCGACCAGCTTTCGGTGATCGATGCCGATGGCCGCATGATCGTGCCTTTCAATGGCGGTCGCAGTGCTTCATTGCCGGTGGTGATCGGCGCAGGTGCTGACAAGCAGGCAAAGCTTCTCCTGACGCAGATGGCGGACTTTCCGCAAATCGCCGCCGAGGTAAAAGCCTATCAGCGGGTCGGAGATCGACGTTGGGACCTCGTGCTGAAAAACGGCGTAAGCCTGATGCTGCCGGAAACGCGCATCGACGAGGCCCTGACTGATATTGCCAATATGGACAGCAAGGCGGGGCTTTTGTCTCGCGATATTGCATCGGTCGATATGCGCCTGACGGACCGCGTAGTTGTCAGGCTGACACCGGAAGCAATGGTACAGCGTGTTGAGTATTTGAAGGCCCGTGACAAGGCGCCCAAGCGTTCGGAGAAGCGTGTATGAGTATTCTGAACGGAAAAGGTACATCGACAGGAGCGCCATCCGCCAAGCGGACGCGCTCGTTGACAGTTCTGGACATCGGTTCGAGCAAGGTCTGCTGCATCATCGCGCGTTTGCGTCCGCGTGAGGAAAGCGCGCATCTGCCAGGCCGTACACATCGCATCGAAGTTTTGGGAATTGGCCACCAGAAGTCGCGCGGCATCAAGTCAGGCGTCATCGTCAATCTGGATGCTGCCGAGCAGGCGATCCGTCTTGCCGTCGATGCGGCGGAGCGTATGGCGGGTCTCACGGTCGACTCGATGATCGTCAATATTTCGGCGGGCCGCCTGAAGAGCGAGAGCTTTTCTGCCAGCATCAATCTCGGTGGCCATGAGGTTGATCAGTCGGATATCCGCCGGGTGCTTGCAGCCGGTGCCAAACAGGCGCTTGCCGCTGAACGTCATCTCGTGCATTCGCTACCGATCGCCTATGGCCTCGATGGCGAACGCGGCATTCGCGATCCGCTCGGCATGATTGGCGATACGCTCGGCGTCGAAATGCATGTTCTGACTGCTGACGCAGCGCCGCTGCGCAATCTTGAGCTGTGCGTCAATCGCTGTCATTTGTCTGTCGAGGCGATGATCGCAACGCCTTACGCCAGCGGTCTTTCAGCGCTCGTCGATGATGAGGCCGAGATGGGCGCTGCCTGCATCGACATGGGTGGCGGTACGACAACGATTTCCGTGTTCTCCGAAGGCAAATTTATCCACGCCGATGCCATCGCCATTGGCGGCAATCATGTGACCATGGATGTTGCGCGCGGCCTTTCCGCTCATATGGACGACGCCGAGCGGCTGAAGGTCATGCACGGCTCAGCTCTGCCAAGTGCTGCCGATGACCGGGACATGATCAGTGTCTCGCCGCTCGGCAACGATGCACGCGATGTTCCCAATCAATATCCACGCGCGGTACTGACCCGCATCATACGCGCTCGCGTAGAGGAAACGCTCGAACTCGCGCGTGACCGCCTCAACCAGTCCGGCTACGGCCAGATTGTCGGCAAGCGTGTCGTGCTTACGGGCGGTGCCAGTCAGTTGGCGGGATTACCAGAGGCGGCACGCCGCATTCTGGCTCGCAATGTGCGTATTGGGCGTCCTCTTGGTGTCACGGGGCTTCCCGAGGCTGCCAAGGGTCCGGCTTTCTCTGCAGCGGTTGGTCTTCTGATTTATCCGCAAGTGGCAGGAATTGAAGAGCGTTCTGTAAAGGCTGGTTCATCTTCGTTGATGACAGGCACAGGTGGGCGTTTTCAGCGTATCGGCCAATGGCTGAAAGAGAGTTTTTAATCAAACTGGGGCAACCCAAGAAAACACCGCAGCGGCGAGGCGGTAGAGACGAAAAGGAACGAAACAAATGAGTATCAATCTGCAAAAGCCGGACATTACCGAGCTTAAGCCACGGATCACCGTATTCGGTGTTGGCGGTGGTGGTGGCAACGCGGTCAATAACATGATCAATGCCGGTTTGCGCGGTGTTGAATTTGTTGTGGCCAATACCGACGCACAGGCGCTGTCGCAGTCGAAGGCTGAACGTCTGGTTCAGCTTGGTGCCGCTGTGACCGAGGGCCTTGGTGCAGGCTCGCAGCCGGAAGTTGGCCGCGCAGCAGCCGAAGAATGCATCGACGAGATCAATGATCATCTCCAGGGCACGCACATGTGCTTCGTCACTGCCGGCATGGGTGGCGGCACCGGTACCGGCGCTGCGCCAGTCGTGGCCCGGGCGGCACGCGAAAAGGGTATTCTGACCGTCGGTGTGGTCACCAAGCCTTTCCATTTCGAAGGTCAGCGCCGCATGCGCACCGCCGATATGGGTATTGCTGATCTGCAGAAGAACGTCGATACGCTCATCGTCATTCCGAACCAGAACCTTTTCCGCATTGCCAATGACAAGACAACCTTTGCCGATGCCTTTGCGATGGCCGATCAGGTTCTCTACTCAGGTGTTGCCTGCATCACCGATCTGATGGTGAAGGAAGGCTTGATCAATCTCGACTTTGCCGATGTTCGTTCGGTCATGCGCGAGATGGGCAAGGCGATGATGGGCACGGGCGAAGCATCCGGTGATGGCCGCGCAATGGCTGYCGCTGAAGCTGCAATTGCCAATCCGCTGCTTGACGAAACCTCCATGCGGGGCGCCAAGGGTCTGCTGATTTCGATCACCGGTGGCCGTGACATGACGCTCTTTGAAGTCGATGAGGCTGCAACTCGTATCCGTGAAGAAGTTGACCAGGATGCCAATATCATCCTCGGCGCAACCTTCGACGAAAGCCTCGAAGGCATCATCCGCGTTTCTGTCGTGGCAACTGGCATCGATAAGCAGATTGGAGAGTCGGCGCCCGCGCCGATCGAATTTCGCCAGCCTCTGAAGCCCATTGCCAAGCCCGCGCAGCAGGCCGCCGCAAGTACAAATGCACGTCCGGTTGTCCAGCAGCCCACCGCACGGGTAGCGGACCCTGTAGCCGATGCGATCCGCGCTGCGGAGCAAGAGGTGGTACAGCGTGCCCCGCAGCCTGCCGAGGAGTTTCGTCCACAGAGCCGCATTTTCCAGGCTCCGGCGCCGGAAGTCTTTGATGCTCCCTTTGCTACCGCGCCTCAGGCTCCGGTGCATCAGCCCGCCCCGCAGCCACAGATGCAGGCTGCACCGGCACCGCAGCCGGCTGCGCCGCGCATGCCGAATGTCGCTGATTTCCCGCCAGTGGTTCAGGCAGAACTCAACGCCCGTGAGATGGGAAGCCGTGACAGCAATCGTGAGCCTTCCTATGACAGCCAGGAAGACCGTGGGCCGATGGGTCTTCTTAAGCGCCTCACTGCCGGTTTGACTCGCCGCGAAGACGAGACCGCCCGGCTCGAACCAGCGCAGCCGCGGGAACCCGCGATGCGTCCTGTCGAACAGCGCCGGCCGCTTTCGCAAGATGCGTCGATCTATGCGCCACGCCGTGGGCAGCTCGACGAGCAGGGCCGCGTTCAGCCACAAGCGCGCCAGGCTTCCGAAGACGATCAGCTTGAAATCCCGGCTTTCCTTCGCCGTCAGGCCAACTGATCTGATCACGGATTGTTAAAGGATATGAATTCCGCCATTGCCTCAATGGCGGAGTTTTTCTTTCAAGCCATTGAAAGGCCAAAGAAACGACTTAGCTGATGGCGTAGTGGTTTCGTTACAAACGTCGCGAAACCGTGATTTTGCTTCATGGGATGTCGACTGTATCTTGCGCCGCAAAATAACGATGAGCGATGCTGATTCCAGAAGCGTGCAGCGCCGCAAGTTAATGTCGAAAACCGGATGGACGATCCGGCGCGGTACATGGGCACGAGGTTTCAATTGCGCGACTACCAGACAACGATTGCCGAGCGAACAACGCTTTCAGGAGCTGGCGTGCATAGCGGTGCGCCGGTGACGATTGCCTTCGTGCCGGCCGAACCCGATACCGGCATCGTTTTCCACAGGCTCGATGGAAGCGGCGCGAGCCACGAGATCAAGGCGCTTGTGTCTGAAGTCGGGACGACCGACCTGTCGACGACGCTTGCCAACAGGGCAGGGGTGACAATCAGCACAGTCGAGCACGTCATGGCAGCCATTGCCGGTTCGGGCATCGACAACATGATCATCGAGATCGACGGCCCGGAAGTGCCAATTCTCGACGGAACATCCTCGGTGTTCCTCGACGCATTCGAGCAAGCCGGTTTTGTGCGGCAAGCGGCGAAACGCCGTTTCATCCGCATCCTCAAGACATCGCGCATCGAGGCCGGGGCATCCTGGGCCGAGTTCCGTCCTTATGATGGAACGCGTTATGAGGTCGAAATCGATTTTGAAACGCCAGTCATCGGTCGTCAGAAATTTGCCGCCGATATGGATGAGACGGTTTTCCGCACGGAAATTTCACGGGCGCGCACCTTCGGTTTCATGCGCGACGTCGAAAAGCTCTGGGCTGCGGGCCTGGCGCTGGGTTCATCACTCGATAATTCGCTGGTCATCGGCGACGATCATTCCGTGATCAATCCGGGTGGCCTTCGCTACAAGGATGAGTTTGTCCGTCACAAGGCACTGGACGCCATCGGCGATCTTGCCCTCGCTGGCGCGCCGTTCATTGGTTGCTTCCGCTCGTATCGCGGCGGGCACCGGCTGAATGCGGCGGCGCTCCGCGCACTCCTGTCCGATCATACGGCGTTCGAGATCGTCGAAATGGCTGGTAAACGCGGCCAATCGCGCGGCGCATCGCTTGTCGCCGTTAACGCCCCCGTCTTCGCACCCTGGGCGATCTGAAGCCTGTCAGTACGCTGGTACCGCATCGTGCACCGCTTGCAGCATGATCGATGCGAGGCGTGCGGTTGCCGGATCTGATTGCGCTTGCGATCGATGAAGAACAAGTCCGAGAGAAGGCAGCGGTGGCAGTCCGCTGTCAGCCGGCACCAGAGGTTGTACGCTTGGCGGTAGCCCGAACGGGGTGCGAATGGTTACGCCGAGGCCTGCTGCCGTTGCAGCCCATAATCCCGCCAGGCTCGGACTGACGAACGACTGCCGCCAAGGTATGCCGGCGCGGTCGAGTGCGCTCGTGGCGGCGGTGCGCAAGAGGCAGGGTGCTTCCAGCGACGCAAGAGGTAATGGTTCGTCTGCGGATGCTCGCCAGTTCCTTGGCTCGCCGGCCGGGCCAACCCAGCACATTGGTAAATCCTTGATGTGGTCGGAGTGCGGTGTCGTCACAGATGCATCATTCCAGGCCAACGCCAGATCAAGGCGATCGGTAGTGATGCGATCGATCAATTCGGCATTGCGTGCCACGCGTGCCTCGATCCTTACCTTTGGATGAGCGCGGGCGAACTGTCCGAGGACTTCCGGAAGAATGGTTTCGCCGAAATCCTCCTGCAATCCGAGCCGCACCCACCCGGCAAGCTCGGTGCCTTGGATCGCCGTCGCGGCTTCATCGTTGAGGTCGAGCAACCTGCGAGCATAGGCCAGCATCGTCTCGCCCGCTTCTGTCAACGCCAACCCGCGCCCCGCCTTAACGAAGATCGCCGTTTCCGTCTGCTGCTCGAGTTTCTTCAGTTGCGCGCTGACCGCCGAGGTGGAGCGGCCAAGCCGGGCCGCTGCCTTGGCAAAACTGCCAAGTTCCATGCCAGTCACAAAAGTGCGCAACACATCAAGGTCGAAGGTAATTCGTCGCATTCTAATTATCCATATTTTTGGAACTGTTTGTCAAAAACTTTCTGATTTTCAGGATGATGATGCCGCTCTATAAAAACGGCGTCAAGTCTTTTAAAGAAAGGATAGTTCCATGCCCTTCACACGC
>NZ_JBFUMG010000112.1:0-10847 GCF_054049495.1 Phyllobacterium sp. P5_D12
GAAAGACTGTGAGCATTGAACAGAGAAGCAGCTCAAACATGACTCAGATACCCCCGCCTGCGGTGTCAGATTTCGGCTCCGGTTCAGGCGGGGAGACGATTGCCTCATCCTCGCCGGTTCTAGCGCGCCCGGAGAGTTTCTCGAGCGACTGCGCAATTGAAACCATCGGCGAGGAGAAATCCGGAAAATCAATCAATGCCAGCAACAGGCCGGCGATCCAGAAGATATGGTTGTGGGTAAACAGGGAAATGAGCGCCAGGACGGCCACAATCTCCATTTGCACCTTTTTCCCCCGGTGCGCCATTTGCTCCGGTAGGGCATGCAGCCGGAAATAGAAATTGCCGACGATGAGGATCATTGCCAACAGGAACACGACGACCCCGCTGAACAGCCAGTCGGTTTGACCGGGGGCGGTGATAAAAACCGGCAGATGTTCGATCGCTGCCGGGTGTATTGCGTCGGCCATTTGTTCCGTTCCCCTCAGTGCTTCATGGCCGCGGTCGACCATTCATCCCACGCGGCCAATGCTGTCCGCGCAAGCGCAGCATGCATGTTGATGAATTTCGAAGAAAGTACGTAACAGTAACTAAGCGGGGAACAGCTGTTTTGCAGCGCGAGGCTCGAAAGGCCTCGCGCCTTTTTTTGCTATTGAGCGGCGGGGGCTTCTTCCACTGCCACTTTACGTTTGCGGCCGAAAGACCGGAGTGCGACGTAGAACACCGGTGTCAGGAACAGGCCGAAGAACGTAACGCCGAGCATGCCGGAAAACACCGCCGTACCGAGCGACTGGCGCATTTCGGCACCTGGTCCCTGTGCGATCATCAGCGGGACAACGCCGAAGATGAAGGCGAAGGCGGTCATCAGGATCGGACGCAGGCGCAGGCGGCTGGCCTCGATCGCAGCTTCGACCGGTGTGGCACCTTCCTCCTGGTGTTGCCGGGCGAATTCGACGATGAGAATCGCGTTCTTCGCCGCCAGGCCAATCAGGACGACAAGCCCGATCTGCGTCAGGATATTGTTGTCCATACCTCGCAGATGCACGCCGATGAGTGCAGCCAGCACGGCCAATGGAACGATCAGGATGATCGCCAGCGGCAGGACCCAGCTTTCATATTGGGCCGCGAGCGCAAGAAAGACGAAAACCACTGAAAGGCCGAATATCAGTATCGCCGTATTTCCTGTGCTTCTCTCCTGCAATGCAAGCTCGGTCCAGTTGAAAGTTGTGCCAGGCGGCAAGGTTTTCGCCGCAAGCTCTTCCATCTTGTCGAGCCCTGTACCGGTAGAAACTCCGGAGGCAGAATTGCCCTGAAGCGGAACCGACACGTACATATTGTACCGCTGCACGAGTGATGGTCCGGTTGTATCTCTGATTTCGACAAGTGTACCCAGCGGGACCAGCGCGCCAGTCGCCGAGCGAACTTTCAGCGCGAGAATGTCCGCTCGATCCACGCGGAATTGCTGATCGGCCTGCGCGCGCACTTGATAAACACGGCCGTAAGCGTTGAAATCGTTCACATAAGACGTGCCGAGATTGATCGACAGCGCTTCAAAAATGTTCGGAATAGGTACGTTCAATGCCCGAGCCTTGTCGCGATCGATCTCGAGGAAATATTGCGGGCTTGAGGCGGAGAACGTCGTATAGACGCCGGTAAGGCCAGGTGTCTGGTTGGCTTCTCCCATCATCTGTTGGGCCAGGCCCAGTACGCGGCGCATGTCGGAACTGTCGCGATCGAGGAGCTGCATCTTGAAACCACCGGCGTTGCCGACACCGCGAATGGATGGCGGCGGCACAGCGATGATAAAGGCTTCCTGAATGCTCTGCAGACTTCCATATATCTGGCCAATGATGGAAGTCGCCGATTGGCCGTTCTTGATCCGCTCGTCGAACGGCTGGAACGGCGCGAAAACAACGCCGGCATTCGAAGCATTGGTGAAAGTCGCGCCACTGAAGCCGGCGAAGGCGACCGAGTTTCTAACGCCGGGAATGCCACGGATAATCTTCGAAGCCTCTTGGACAACCGCATCGGTGCGGGCGAGGGAGGCTCCGTCCGGCAGCTGGATAACGACGATGGCATAGCCCTGATCCATCTGGGGAATGAAGCCGCGCGGTACCAGATTCGACATATACCATGTGGCCCCAAGCAGTCCGACGAACACGAGAAGCGACGCGAGGAGGCCGATCGTTGATCCCACAAGGTGCCTTACGATCCAGGAATAGCCCGATGCCATTCTATCGAAGCCTCTGTTGAAGCCGTTGGCGAGGCTTCGCCCGAAACGCGCGAGCGGATTGTTGGAAACCGCGTGATCGTGTGGACGCAGGACAATTGCTGCCAGGGCGGGCGAAAGCGTGAGCGAGTTGAGAGCCGAAATCGCTGTCGCCGCAGAAATCGTCACGGCAAATTGCAGGTAGAACTGGCCGGAAATGCCGGGAATGAAAGCCGTTGGTACGAACACCGCAATCAGCACCAGCGAGATGGCGATAACAGCGGTGCCCACTTCATCCATGGTGGTATGCGACGCCTGCTTTGGTGTCATGCCAGATGCCAGGTTACGTTCCACGTTTTCGACGACGACAATCGCATCATCGACGACGATACCAATGGCAAGAACGAGACCGAACAAGGTCAGCATATTCAGCGAAAAGCCGAATGCCAGAAGAATGGCGAACGTGCCGATCAACGAGACCGGTATGGCAACGATAGGAATGATTGCGGTACGCCAGGATTGCAGGAAGACGAGCACGACAAGCGCGACGAGAATCACAGCTTCGAAGATCGTCGTGTAAACATCGTTGATCGACTCAGCGATGAATTCCGTCGGATCATAGACGATGTCGTATTTGAKGCCTGGAGGGAAATCCTTGGCAAGCTCCTGCATTGTGGATTTGATGGTCGCCGCAGCTGCCAGCGCATTGGTGCCAGGCCGGCTGAAAATACCGAGCGCAACGGCGGGACTGCCATCGAGGTAGCTGTTGGTCACATAGTCTTTCGCACCAAGTTCAATGCGGGCGACATCCTGCAACTGGACCAAGCGGCCATCTGCGCCAGTCTTGACGATGACATAGCGAAATTGCCTGGCATCTTCGAACCGGCCCTGCATCGTGACAGTATACTGAAAGGCGTTTGTGCCAGACGTTGGCGGGCCGCCGATTTCACCGCCGTTGACCTGTACGTTCTGGTCACGCAAGGCCTGCACCACATCGCCTGACGTCATGCTGTAGGAGGCGAGTTTCTGCGGATCGAGCCAGACACGCATCGAATATTGACGCTCACCGAAAATGGTGATGTCGCCGACGCCGTCGAGCCGTAGCAGCACGTCGCGGATGCGGGTGTTGGCATAGTTCGACGCGTAGAGCTGGTCATATCGGTTATCCGGCGAAAGCACGTGCACGACCATCATCAGGTCTGGCGAGCTTTTCGTCGTGGTTATGCCGTTGCGCTGGACGTCTTCCGGCAGCTGAGGCACAGCGATCGCGACGCGGTTCTGCACAAGGACCTGTGCCTTGTCGAGATCGGTGCCGAGCTTGAAGGTGATGGTCAGCGACATCGAGCCGTCGGCTGTCGAATAGGATGACATGTAAAGCATGTCCTCGACGCCGTTGATCTGCTGCTCGATCGGCGTGGCTACAGTATTCGCGATGGTTTCCGCATCGGCGCCCGGATAGGAGGTTCGCACCACGATGGTCGGCGGAGCGATTTCTGGATATTGGGCGACGGGGAGCTGCGTATAGGCAATGCTGCCGACAAGCAGCAGCACGATCGAAAGGACAGATGCAAAGATCGGCCGATCGATGAAGAAATGCGCAAATCTCATTGACTGGCCTCCGCCGTCTTCGCCTCTGGCGGAAGCTGGACGAGTTCGGGTTTAACCTTGCCGCCGGGGCGAACGCGCATCAACCCATTAACGACGATCGTCTCATCACCGGTCAGCCCCTCGCGAATGACGCGGTAGCCATAAAGCTTGGGACCCGGGCGAACCGGCTTGCTCGTGACAGTGCCGTCCTCAGCGACGACAAAGACGACGCGTTCATTCTGGTCCGAGCCGACGGCTTCGTCAGGGACCAAAATCCCCTTATAGGTGTTCGAAGCGGCCACTTCGACGCGGCCGAAAAGCCCCGGCTGCAGAATAAACTCGGGATTGGCGAAGCGAGCGCGAACGCGCATCGTTCCTGTCGCATCATCAAGCCGATTTTCAGCAAAGTCGAGTTTGCCCTTGACTGGYGGTTCGTTGGAGTCCGTGAGTTTGACCGTGACGTCGAGGCCGCCACCACCTTCCTGCAAGTTGCTGCCACGTTCGCGCGCCGTCCGTGCATAGTTGAGCAGGTTGCGCTCATCGACGTCGAAGTAGAAATCGATTGGATCAAGCGAGACGATGGTGGTCAGGATCGTGTCATTGGCATTGACCAGATTGCCCACTGAAATCAGCCGGCGATCGATGCGGCCATCCTGCGGGGCAGTGATCTGTGTATATGTAAGATTGAGCTGAGCACCGTCTACCGCTGCCTCAGCGCCAGCCACACTGGCTTGACCCGCGAGGAAAGCGCGCCGCTGGTCATCGAGCGTCGAGACTGAGAGCGTGCCGCTGCCGGTGAGCGACTCCGTCCGCTTGTACTGTGCCTCAGCGTAAGTCAGCGTTGTCTTGGCAACTTCTAGCGACGATTTTGCCTGTGCCAGCGCGGTAACGTAAGGCCGCTGGTCAATTGTGAACAGCGGATCGCCTTTCTTTACCAATGCGCCATCGGTGAAGTGAACTGTATCGAGATATCCATCGATACGTGAACGGACGGCAACCTGATCGACGGCTTCAAATCGTCCGATAAACTCATCGCTGTCAACCACGTCGCGCACGACAGGCTTTGCAACCGTCACAGTCGGGGGAGGAGGTGGAGCCGCGGCTTCCTGGGCGAGGGCTGCCGATGCCGACAAGGTAGCGGCGGTAAAACCAAGTTTTAGGGCTGTAAACAACGCGCGTGACAAGGGATAGGCCTCCATGGCAATGAGACTTCCAGTGTGTGGTACGGGGAAAAATGCCAATCTGCTCAATCGATTGAAATGGCTCGAAGACAGGTTTCCGCGGACGATCAATCTAATATTGCAAGTCAGTTCACAGAGCTTCGAATACGACGACTTTCGGACAAGGCGTGGTCATAATCGATCTGTTTCAAAACCCCGTGCGGGCAGATTTGCACAGTTCGATTTCGTTGTCACCCTGCAATCGCGGGTGGCAATTCGCTGGTGACAAGCAATTTCGTTCGCTGCCAAGGCTCCACCATTGATTTTTATACGTAAGGCAAGTAAAGGGAGCGACCAGTCGGTAAGGGTGCAATTTCTTCCACAACTTTGTGCCATATTTTGTGATACAATCTATGCTGCAAATTAAGAGTTGAGTTAGAAATAAAGCAATAAAATCAATACGGATGGTAGGAGGTATACTCACTTCATCCGTACCGGAAGCCACGATGGCATGAGGTTTTTCTCCCGCAATTTGGCAGCCAAGCCGGAAACGGCGGGACAAATGTTAAAAAAGTGAAGGTTTGGACATGCAGGTTACTGAAACGCTCAATGAAGGGCTGAAGCGCGAGATCAAGGTCGTTGTTCCGGCCAAGGATCTGGAAGCAAAGCTTTCCGAACGCCTCCAAGGCGCCAGCGCAAAAGCGCGCATCAATGGTTTCCGTCCAGGCAAAGTGCCGATGGCGCACCTGCGCAAGATGTACGGCAAGTCATTCATGGCTGAAGTCGTCAATGAGATTTTGAGCGATTCTTCACGCACGATCCTTGCTGAACGCAATGAAAAGTCGGCTACCCAGCCTGAGGTCGTCATGACCGAAGACGAGAAGGAAGCGGACAAGGTATTGAGCGGCCAGGCCGATTTCGAATTCTCGTTGAATTATGAAGTTCTGCCTGCCATCGAGATCAAGGACACCTCCAAGATCAACGTCACGCGCGAAGTTGTTGACGTCTCCGACGAGGAAGTCGAAGAGCAAGTCAAGCGCGTTGCAAGCTCTGCACAGACCTTCGAAACGAAGAAGGGCAAAGCTGACAGCGGCGACCGCATCACGATGGATTACCTCGGCAAGGTCGACGACGTTCCTTTCGATGGCGGCGCCGATAGCGACGCGACGCTGGTCCTCGGTTCCGGCCAGTTCATCCCGGGCTTCGAAGATCAGTTGATCGGAACCAAGGCCGGCGATGAAAAGCAGATCAAGGTCACGTTCCCGGCCGAATATCAGGCCGCGCATCTTGCAGGCAAGGATGCAACCTTCGACGTAACCGTCAAGGAAGTTGCCAAGCCGGGCGAACTCGAAATCAATGACGAGACTGCCAAGAAGCTTGGCATCGAAAGCGCCGACCGCCTGCGTCAGGTCATCCGCGAGCAGATCGAAAGCCAATACGGCAAGTTCACTCGTCAAAAGGTGAAGCGCCAGATACTTGACGCGCTCGACAGCGAATATCAGTTCGAGTCGCCAGAACGTCTGGTCAATGCCGAGTTCAACAACATCTGGGCACAGATCGGCCACGACCTGCAGGAAGCCGGCAAGACCTTCGAAGACGAAGACACGACGGAAGAAGAGGCTCGCGACGAGTATCGCAAGCTGGCTGAACGCCGCGTTCGTCTCGGTCTCGTTCTTTCGGAAATCGGCAACAAGGCCGGTATCGAAGTGACCGAAGACGAGCTGCAGCGTGCCGTTTACGATCAGGTTCGCCAGTATCCTGGTCAGGAACAGCAGATCTATGAATTCTTCCGCAAGACGCCGGAAGCAGTCAACAATCTGCGCGCTCCGATCTTCGAGGAAAAGGTAGTCGATCACCTTTTGTCGAACATCAACGTCACCGACAAGAAGGTGACCAAGGAAGCGCTGATGGCCGATGACGAGGCTGACGCCAAGTCGGATGAAGCCAAGAAGCCTGCCAAGAAGGCGGCGCCGAAAAAGGCCGCGAAGAAGAAGACAGACGACGAGGCATAAGCCTCAACCAATGATCTGAAAAAGGCCGCTTCAAGCGGCCTTTTTTGTTGATGTGGCTACGCAGGCAGTTCAATAAGCCCGTGCCAGCAAAACAGCTGCGCGGACGATATCGGCGTTGTCGGTGGCCATCTTGCCCGAAGGCAGTAGTCTGCCATCCTCAAGGCCAATGCGGCTGTCATAGCCGCGCGCCATTGCTTCCCTGAACATCGGCCATACACTGGCTTCATCGCCATGCAACAGAATTGGAAGCGTAAAATCGGCTTGCTGGAGAACGGATATGATGCCGGTTGCGGCGGAGAAACCTTCTTCGAAGTCCTGTTCATTGATTTCGATCAATACGCGCAGGCATCTAGGGGCGGTGGATAAAGCAATAAAGCGTTCCGCATCACTCACGGACCACAGGCCGGCTTCGATGCCCATGCCTTTACCCAGGACGAGCGAGATCATCTCCGCTGCGTCCTCTTCAATGAGGTTGATGGAAACGTAATCCGGCAGCACGGTCCATTGCTCGATCGGCTTGTGCCGGGCCTTGCCTCCGGGCGGAATGCGCCAGTGGGTGGATAGTCCGACGGGAACACCGGGGACGCTGGAGCGGATTGCCAGAATTGCCTCTGCGACATCATCGGGCTCAAGGCTCTCGGCACCATCCGCACCGCGTGGGTGTACATGAAGTTCCCGTGCGCCAGCAGCAACACTTTGCGCCGCATCATGGGCGAGTTCTGCCGCGGTAAAAGGGACAGCAGCATGAAAGTCCCGGGCTCGTCCGCCATTCAAACAGGCTTGCAGCATGATTTGCACTCCGATGAGATCTCGACGGGATTTATCATAGCGGAATTGGTACTGACCGCACATTTTGATCGCGTTTGCGATTGTCTCAGAAAAGTTTGAGGCCCTTCAGGCTGGCATGGCCGTTCTTGCCGATGATGATGTGATCATGCACGACAATACCCATTTGTGCTCCGATATTGGCGATCGTCCTCGTCATTTCAATATCGGCTTTTGAGGGGGTAGGGTCACCGGAAGGGTGGTTGTGCGCGAGGATGATGCCACTCGCAGCGAGTTGCAACGCTCGCGCAATGACCTCGCGCGGATAGACTGGCGTATGGTCCACCGTCCCGACCTGTTGCACTTCGTCGGCGATCAAAGCATTTTTCTTGTCCAGAAACAGGATGCGAAATTGTTCGCGCGACTCATATGCCATCGCCGCGACGCAATAATCCATAACCTTGCTCCAGGAGCTCAACACCGTCTTTTCGCGAATGTCGCTTCGGATCACGCGATGGGTCAGTGCGGCAACGAGCTTGAGGTCGAAGGTAACGGCGGGACCGCACCCCTTCACTTCGCGCAAAAGATGTTCTGGAGCGCCAAGGACCTCTGCCAGTGATCCGAAACGAGCCAGGAGAGCCTTGGCCAGAGGTTTCGTATCGCCTTGCTTGATCGATCGGTACAGCAATAKTTCCAGCATTTCGTAGTCGGCAAATCCCGCATGCCCGACTTTTTGAAACCGCTGTCTTACCCGCTCGCGATGCCCATGATAATGCGGAAGTTCCCCTTCAGAATCGCTCTTCTGCTCCGCGTTGCGGACGACGCTATCGGCTGCAACGGGTGGTTGTTTGGGAGAGAGTTTTGCGGAGGGCTCGTTGAAGAAGAAAGTCTGTTCCGGCTTTTCTTCGCTCATTGAGCTACCATCCTATTCGAGTTTCAATCCCGGCGCGAACAGGCCGGCAGGAGACAGGGTGAAAACCTCGCAGCCGTCCTTGGTGACACCCACCGTATGCTCATATTGCGCGGTAAGCGAACGATCGCGCGTAACAGCTGTCCAGCCATCGGCGAGCACTTTCACATGCGGACGGCCGAGATTGATCATCGGCTCGATGGTGAAGATCATGCCCTCGCGCAGTTCGACGCCTTCATTCGGCGTGCCGTAATGCAGAATGTTCGGGGCGTCGTGGAAAAGCCGGCCGACACCATGGCCGCAGAAATCCCGCACGACCGAGCAACGTTCTGATTCCGCATAGGTCTGGATGGCTGCGCCGATAGCGCCGGTACGCGCGCCGGGACGCACGGCGGCAATGCCCCGCATCAGGCTCTCATGCGTGACCTCCATCAGACGCTCGGCTGCGCGCTTGATTTCGCCAACCGGGTACATGCGGCTGGAATCGCCATGCCAGCCGTCAAGGATATAGGTCACGTCGATATTGACGATATCGCCTTCCCGCAGCGGCTTGTCGTCGGGGATACCGTGGCAAACCACGTGATTGATCGAGGTACAGCTCGACTTCGTATAACCGCGATAATTGAGTGTGGCAGGCAGAGCGCCGTGATCCGCACCGAATTCGAAGACAAAACGATCGATGGTGTTGGTTGTGACGCCCGGCGCAACGATGGACGCGAGTTCATCCAGGCAGCGTGCGGTCAACAGGCAAGCCTTGCGCATCGCCTCAAACCCTTCCGGGCCGTGCAGCCTGATCTGCCCGGTATTTTTCAAGGGCGCGCTCTGTGCGTCGAGATAGGTAACCATATTCTTTCCGGTTGGCGTCAATCGATAATTGGCATTGTGCTGATAGCAGCGATACCCGTGGGTGTGATGTGGCATTTTACTGCGTAAGCTTCAACCCCGCGCTGCATCGCCCGCTCGAAAGCCGCCGCAKAGACAGGATCAAGATCGCCGCAGATTTTCAAACGTTCGCAGTCTCCGCGCTGGATGACATAAAGCATGATACCACGATGACCGTTTTCAACCATGTTGCCAAGCTCATCCAGATGTTTTGCGCCTCGTGCGGTTGGAGAATCGGGAAATTCTGCAAGTCCGGCAGACCTTGAAAAATGCACGTTCTTGACCTCGACATAGGCGTCAGGACGATTTGGGTCGCGAAAAAGTATATCGATGCGCGAATTCGTCCCGTATTTTTGCTCGCGCTTAAACTCCGCATAGCCGCTCAACGAGGGCAGGAGACCCGACAGGATCGCTTCTTCGGCAATGCGGTTTGGCAGGCCCGTATTGATGCCAACCATGATGCCTTGCGCTTCAACCAGCTGCAAAGTGTGCGGATACTTGCGTTTCAACCCGTCCGAAACCGACAACCACACCCTGATGCCCGGATCCGTCAGGCCAAGCATGGAGCCGGTATTGGGAACCGAGCTCGTGATCGGATTGCCGTCGTCCAGAATAATGTCAGCGAGAAAACGCTTGTAGCGTTGGACCAGCCGGCCGGTGACGAGAGCGGAAGCGAATATCATGGGGAGGATGTAACCGAGATGACGGACTGCGACAACATCCCGGTACCGCGTATAAAAAAACCTGCCTCTGAAAGGCAGGTTGAGTTTGCTCTGGGGTGGGAGAATCGGGCCAGCTTGGAGGTCTAACTGGACCCTGCTGCCGCAAATCAATGTGGCAGTACCTAGATAATAGGTCAGCTGCCGATTCGGGTCTCATAACTTTGTCTAACAGGCGGTGACAAAGCTTGAAAGAACCGGGCTGTTCTAATCAGCAAGAGTGTCACATGCTACGCAAAGGGACGAAACTCATCAGGAG
The DNA here is from genome assembly GCF_054049495.1 of Phyllobacterium sp. P5_D12. NCBI lineage: Bacteria > Pseudomonadati > Pseudomonadota > Alphaproteobacteria > Hyphomicrobiales > Phyllobacteriaceae > Phyllobacterium > Phyllobacterium sp. P5_D12. Next base: position 10,500 of record NZ_JBFUMG010000112.1, read on the forward strand.
GAGACGTGATGAAACTCAAGTTTTTCCTACCGTTTGCTGCTCTCGCTGCACTTGGTTTGGCAGCCTGCGACAACAAACCATCTGAAGGTAATACCACGCCGCCCGCGACGACATCTGAACCGGCAGCACCTGCTCCGGCACCAGCCACACCCGCCCCGGATCCCGCAAAACCAGCGCCTGCCAACTAGGCTGCAGTAAGACAACACCAGACGGCCAGCTCACCCGGAGTTGGCCGTTTTCTGTTGCAAACAAACATCCCAAGATGAGAGCTCTTGCAGGCAAGCAATTGAATTTTCGAGAGAAAACCTGGTACGCCCAAGGGGAATCGAACCCCTGTTTGCGCCGTGA
>NZ_JBFUMG010000113.1:0-10761 GCF_054049495.1 Phyllobacterium sp. P5_D12
CTCTTAAAGGCTTCAACGATCACGAGATTCCAGAGATGATTCGCTGGGCTCATGGGCGCGGTATGGACCTGACGCTGATCGAAACCATGCCAATGGGTGAAATCGAACTCGATCGTACAGACCAGTACCTGCCGCTGTCGCTACTTCGGGCCAAACTCAGCGAAGAGTTCACCTTGAACGACATCGCCTACAAGACCGGCGGTCCTGCCCGCTATGTCGAGATCGAGGAAACCGGCGGGCGTGTCGGTTTCATCACACCGATGACGCATAATTTCTGCGAGAGTTGCAACCGGGTACGTCTTACTTGCACCGGCACGCTCTACATGTGCCTCGGCCAGGAAGACGCGGCTGACCTGCGCGAGCCATTGCGTGCGTCAGAAGGTAACGAACTTCTGAATGATGCCATTGACGAAGCAATTGGCCGCAAGCCGAAGGGCCATGATTTTATTATCGACCGCCGTCACAATCGCCCTGCTGTCTCGCGCCACATGAGCGTCACCGGCGGTTAGGGCCTCGGGCTCTAGCCCCGCAAAAACATTCCAGATGCACTGATCAGTACAGATTGATATATCTTATGAAGCGATTCTGGAGGAGAATCGCTTTCTCATCCGGAATTGACCATCTTGGCGCTATCTCCCAATTTGCGTGGCAGTCTTTTCATGGCCATCGGCATGGCCAGTTTCACGTTCAACGATGCGACGGTCAAATTCGTTGCGGAAGACATGAATATGGGCCAGGTCATGCTCGTACGCAGCTCGATCTCGACCGTCCTTATCCTTGCTCTCGCCTGGCACAAGGGCATGCTGGTTCCGCTGCGTGAAGCCCTGCATAAAATGACCGTCTTGCGCGTGATCGGCGAAGTGGTTGGCACGGTCAGCTTCCTTGTTGCTTTGGTTCACGTGCCTCTCGCATTGACCTCGGCAATTCTGCAGGCTCTGCCCTTGGTGGTGACCCTCGGAGCTGCGCTGTTCTTCGGTGAGCCGGTTGGCTGGCGGCGTTGGATTGCAATCATTGCCGGCTTCATCGGCGTACTGATAATCGTCCGGCCGAGCCATAACGGTGTCAGCCCATACATTCTTCTGATCGTTGTCACGGTGATTTTTGCCTCAATGCGCGATCTCGCGACACGCAAGGTCCCAAGGACCATCCCGGTACTGATGATCTCCGCGCTAACCTCGACAGGGGTGGGACTTGCCGGGATAGGCATGATCGGTCCTCTGGGCGGATGGACACCGATGTCGCTGACAAATACCTTGCTACTGACACTTGCCGCCTGCTGCGTCATGGTCGCGTATCACTTCATCATTCTGGCCATGCGAGAAGGCGAAATCGCCTTCGTTGCCCCGTTTCGCTATACGAGTCTGATCTGGGCTATCTTGCTCGGTTATCTGTTTTTCGGCGATCTGCCGGACATTCCCATGATCGTCGGCTCCGTCGTCGTGATTGGCAGCGGGCTTTATACGCTTTACCGTGAGCGCATCGTCGGCCGGTTGAAGCCGGTCGTAACCACAACGGCGGCGGCGACGTCACCTGATGGAGTCTAGACGTGAGAATTGCGGGTATAATACTGGCGGGCGGTCAATCGCGAAGGATGGACGGAGTTGACAAGGCATTGCTGCCTTTTGGCGACCGGCGCGTGATCGATCATGTCTATGCGCGTTTGTCGCGTCAAATCGAACCGGTGGCTTTGAACAGCAATAACGAGCCGATACTATTTTCGGATTTGCCGGTTCCCGTCATCCCCGACGACATTGACGGGTTTGCCGGGCCCCTTGCCGGAGTTCTGGCTGCGATGGAGTGGGCAAACAATCAGGCGCTCCCGTTCACTCACATTGTGACGGTGGCGACGGACACGCCATTCTTTCCCGACAATCTTGTCGATACATTACGCCAAGCTGTCGCAGATGCTCCTCGAGGACACATCGGAGTCGCAGCTTCTGGAAACAGGCTGCACCCGGTTTTCGGCCTCTGGCCAGTTTTCCTCAAGAGCGATCTTCGCCGTTGGTTGAGCAACGAAAAGAACCGCCGTGTGGTTGCCTGGATCGAGGGCCATCCGCACAAGATTGCGGAATTCCCGATCATGACAACGCAATCCGGAGCGTCTCTCGACCCGTTCTTCAACATCAATACACCCGAAGATATTGCCGAAGCCAGGCAGCGGTGGAGTGCCATACCATGACGCCTCGCATATTCGGGATAACCGGCTGGAAGAACTCGGGAAAAACCACGCTGACCGTCAAACTTGTCGACGAATTGACGCGCCGGGGCTGGAAGGTTTCGACCGTGAAGCATGCCCATCACGATTTCGATATCGACAAGGAGGGCACTGACTCGTTTCGTCACCGCAAGGCAGGTGCCGGCGAAGTGGCGATCGTCTCGGATCGACGCTGGGCGCTTATGCATGAGCTGGTGCATGAGAGCGAGCCGACGCTGGTCGATATCATTGCGCGTTTTGCACCCTGTGATCTTATCCTGGTGGAAGGCTACAAGCGCGAGGGGCACAAAAAGATCGAAACCCGCCGTACCGAAGGCAGATCAGGGGAACGATTGACGACCGGCGATCCAAGCATCGTTGCGATCGCCAGCGATTACCCCATTTTGGACGAGAAAGTACCTGTCCACGAACTTGATGATATTGCTGCCTTGGCCGATTTGATCGAACGCGAAACAGAGCTTTCCCGATAAACGTGTCAGAAAATGACGTTTCGCCTAATACGTGCGCAACAAAAGTATAAGGCCCAAAATGATTATGTGATTTTGACGGTCAGATTCGCTTGGCGACGCACGATTCCCGGTTGCAATTGAAAGAAAACTAGTGGGAATATCCGTGTCAGGAGCAGTGACATAAACTGCGACCTTACCCGGAAGGCTGTCCAAAAAAATAGGGGAACAGCCGGGTTATAAAAGAGAGGTTCAAATAAATGCGTATCACTAAGCGTCTCGTACTCGCGATTTCCGCTGCAACTCTAGCCTTTTCCATGGGCGCGGCACACGCGGAGGACGCACTGAAACTGACAATCGCGTCCGAAGGAGCCTATCCGCCCTTCAACAATCTTACCCCCGACGGCAAGCTTGAGGGCTTCGACATCGATATCGGCAATGCGCTTTGCGCGGAAATGAAGGCCGAATGCACTTGGGTATCCCAGGATTGGGACGGCATGATCCCGGCGCTGCAGGCAGGCAAGTTCGACGCGGTCATTGCCTCCATGTCGATTACGCCCGAACGCCTGGAAAAAGTCGACTTCTCCAAGAAGTACTACAACACGCCCCCGGCAATTGCCGTACCGAAGGATTCCGATATCAAGGACATCACACCGGAATCCCTGAAGGGCAAAACTCTGGGTGTACAAGGGTCGACCAGCCATTCGAACTACGCCCAAGCCAAGTATAGCGGCTCGGATATCAAGATGTATCCAACCTCAGATGAATATAAACTTGATATCAGCAATGGCCGTATCGATGCCGTTATGGACGACGTCGTTGTTCTGGGGCAGTGGCTCGATAGCGATGCCGGCTCTTGCTGCAAGCTCCTCGGCACGATTACGCCTGATCCCGCGATCCACGGTCCAGGTGCCGGCGTGACGGTGAAGAAGGGCAATACAGCGCTGGCCGACAAGTTCACCGCGGCTATTGCGGCGATCCGTGCAAACGGAAAATACAAGGAAATCAACGACAAGTACTTCAAGATCGACGTTTACGGCGGCGAGGATTGAGCCAAGCACACCGACTTGGTATGAAATGTAGGTGGCGGGTCATACCGCCATCTACGGCTTTGAATAAAATGACGGGCGGGCTCAGAAAAGAGCCATGGGGAACAGTCCGCAAATATGAAAGTTGCCTATGGAAGGCTCAATAGCGTTACTGGGTTTTAGCGAGGGCGGTTGGGGTCCGAGCATTGCAAGCGGCGTTCTGGTAACGGTCAGTCTCGCGCTGGCCACATTACCGGTGGGGTTGGCGATCGGCTTCTTCGTCGCACTCGGCAAACAATCGCCGGAACGTTCCGTCAAACTCGCCGCAAACATGTACACGACTATTTTTCGGGGCTTGCCCGAACTGCTCACCTTGTTCGTGGTCTATTTCGGCGCGCAGATCGGCATTCAGAAACTAGGCCAGCTTCTGGGCTACCAAGGCACGATTGAAATCAATTCATTCATCGCCGGCATGTTCGCACTAGGGGTCGTGTTTTCATCCTATGCCAGCGAAGTCTTCCTTTCCGCATTTCGTGCGATACCGAAGGGTCAATATGAGGGCGGCTATGCCATCGGACTTTCCAGCGGTCAGACCATGCGCAAGGTCATCTTGCCGCAATTGATCCGCATCGCGCTCCCTGGGCTGGCCAATCTATGGATGATCCTGCTCAAGGACACAGCTTTGGTTTCAGCCATTGGGCTTGCGGACATATTGCGCCAGACTGGAGTTGCGGCTCGTGTTACCAAGCACGCCTTCCTGTTCTTTGGTGTGGCCTGCATGATTTATCTCGTGCTCGCCATTCTTTCATCCTTTGTCATCGACGCGATCGAACGCTCATCGGCCAAGAGCGGGGTAAAACGATGACGGAAAGCTTCATCAACGCGCGGCCCGCGACTGTCCTGCGCCCCCCGGCACCGCCGAAAAAATGGACCCGAGGCCGGGTCGTTGGCCATCTGCTTGTGGGTCTTTGGATCGCTCTTCTCGTCGGACTGCTCGTCTATCTTTACAGCGCATGGAACCCTGAGCTCATCGCGAAATACGGCCCCACATATCTTGCGGGCCTAAAGACCACGATCGGGCTTGTGGGGTCGTCAATCCTGCTCGGCGCGTTGATTTCGATACCGGTGGCCCTTGGCCGGATGAGCAAAAACCGCATCGCATCGTCCATCGCCTACGCCTACGTCTATTTCTTCAGGGGAACACCGCTCATCGCGCAAGTGTTTCTGTTTTATTACGGCCTCGGATCATTCAAGCCCCAACTCGAAGCAGTTGGCCTTTGGACGTTTTTTCGAGAGGCCTGGTACTGCGCACTGCTAGCGTTTGCCCTGAACACAGCGGCCTATCAGGCTGAAATATTGCGCGGCGCGGTTCGCAGCGTTCCGCTCGGACAATGGGAAGGAGCGGCGTCACTCGGCATTTCGAAATTCGTTACGTTCTGGAAGGTGGTCCTGCCGCAAGCTCTGATCGTGGCGTTGAGGCCTTACGGMAACGAAATCATCCTGATGATCAAGGGCTCAGCAATCGTTGCTCTGATCACAGTTTACGATCTGATGGGTTACACGCGCCTCGCTTATTCGAGAACGTTCGATTTCCAGGCCTATCTCTGGGCTGCAATCATTTATCTGATTTTGGTGGAAATCATTCGGCATATCTGGGATTGGTTGGAGCGTCGCATCACACGTCACCTCATACGCTGACACCAACCCGCCAAAGAGAATCTACCATGCTTAAAATCTGGGGCCGTACCAACTCGACCAACGTCAAGAAGGCGCTTTGGGCCGCCGAGGAAGTGGGCGTTCCTTACGAAAACATCCCCGCGGGCGGCGCCCATGGCGTCGTATCCGATCCGTCTTATAGGGCGATGAACCCGAACGGACTGGTGCCGACGCTGGAAGACAGGGATCTGGTGCTGTGGGAAAGTAACACGATTGTTCGCTATCTCGCCGCGCAGTATGGACAGTCGACGCTCTATGTCGACGATGCAGCAACCCGGGCGAAATCGGAACGATGGATGGACTGGGCGACCTCGACCCTGGCCGGTCCTTTCCGGGACTTGTTCTGGAATCAGGTGCGTATGTCTGAAGAAGAGCGCGACAATGCAGCTATGGAAAAAGGGCTTCAGACGTGCAGCAAACTATTGGCTATTGTTGATAACACGCTTGCCTCGCAGCCCTATCTGTCGGGCTCCAAGTTCGGCATCGGCGACATCCCCGTCGGCTGCTTTGCCTATGCCTGGTTCGAAATGGCGATTGAGCGCCCGGATCATCCTCATCTTGAATCCTGGTATGAACGCTTGAAGTCGCGTCCCGCTTACCAGAAGGCGGTAATGACGGCCCTCACCTAGGGTCCCGTCCCTAGGTCATTCTTTCGGTTTCAGACGCCACACGCCCAGCAGACCGTCCTGATAGCTTCGCTCTTCGGTGGGAATGGTGATGGCTTCAATGTCAGCCCACTTTTGAGCGAAATCACGATAGTTCGATGAAAATACATTTCCCGACTGGCCAGTTGTCTGGATATAGGTCGAGCGATTGAGATCGGCGAGGTCGAACAGCCCACGATAGCTTGTGCCGTGCGCCACGCGGAAGGGATTGCTTTCATCCATAAACGACGACTTGCCGCGATTCAGCGTATAAGCACCCCCTGACACAGGCACCGTGACATTGAAGAGTTGGTCGAGGGGGCTAACCTGCGAAAACGGCCGGTGTGCTCCATAAGCATAGTGCAACGTTCCCCAAGTCCATTTGGAGCGATCCGAACCAAGACGCGCGTCAATATCCTTGATCGCATCGGCGAGTGACAGTGCCAGAATATCGCCACAACTCTCTTTCTCCGGCGTGCGGCCGTCATCGCACCAATCACGCGCCGGGTTTGGCCCAAGCCAGYGCAACATGGCGTCGACATGGCCCTGCCAGTAGGATGGAAAGGCGTCGCCAAGATCGTCTTCAAGAATGCGCTTCGTCGCCATCCTCAACCAGGCACTGAACAGCAGCGGTTCGATGCGCTCGCGGTCCTCGACAAAATCCCACACCTGCAACTGTTTGGTAACATCGACATCGACATCACTCCGCCCATCGACCAGTCTCAGCATGACCGGAGCCAAAGCGGCGTAAGCACTGTCCAAGGCGTCACCCTGGACCTTGCTGTTGCTTTCCAGCGTCTGCTGGTTCGCACCGTAGATCAGTGTCTTTATACGCTCGAAGCGCCAGGGTTCGTCCCAGTCGAAGGTGAGGAAATGCGGATAACTCGCATCGACGATCTTCGTATTCGCAGTCGCAAGAACATTGTCTGCAGGATTAGAGACGCGCGGCAATTCCTCGTAGGGTATAAAGCTCTTCCAGTCGTAGGTGGCGTCCCAACCCGGGGATGGCGCTCGTCCCATGATTTGATTGGCAGGATCACGCACGGGCACCCTGCCGGGAGCAATCAGGCCAATATTTCCGTCTGTATCTGCAATCACGATTGACTGCATCGGCGTTACGAAGTCGCGCATGCCGTTCTGAAAATCAGCGACATTCGCGAAATCCCAAAGCTTCAATCCAGCAGAAATCGTCTTGTCATCGCCAGCCAAAGCAGTCCAGGACAAGGACGCAACTGTGCCATCCGGCAGATAATGGTCGAGCCCACGATAATCCGCAGGCAACACCGGACCATGACGTGTGGTCCTGCGGTCAAAGGTAACCGTGTCACTGCCTTTGACTTTGATGGATACGGAGTTTCTTTCGAACGGTGAGAAACCCTGAGGTGTCTGGTATTCATCGGGATTGGCGGGATTGATCCTCTCAACAAAAATGTCCTGAACATCGGATCCGGTATTTGTGAAGCCCCACGCCACCTTGTCATTACGTCCGAGCAATACCAATGGCGCTCCTGGCAGCGTGACACCGACGAGGTTTTTCGACGATCCATCGCTATTCTTGACCTGCAGGTGCGCAAGATACCAGAGAGAGGGTGCAGTTAGCCCTAAATGCGGATCATTGGCGAGGATCGGCTTACCGGTCTCGGTTCGGGCGCCACCTACGACCCAATTGTTCGAAGCACCTGTGGACATGATGTCGTTCAACGTCGCAAACTGGCTTTCGGCCTGCGCCGCGCCGGCCTTGAGCGCGCCGGTGGGTAAGCCGAGAACCTGGCGCAGATCCGGCAAAGATGGTGGCGTATCACCCGGCACGGGCGGCAGCAAATCGATGATCTCCGCATCGCTCATGCCAAGACGGGCAAACTTCAATCTCAACACTTCGTCATCGATGTTGGCGGCCAGTGTCACCGACATCAATTTCAATGTCACAATCACATCGGCGGGAGTCCATTTTTCCGGTGTGTGGCCTAGTATGACAAATTCCGGCGAATATTTGGAACCAAATGTCGGCCCCGCTTCGGCAATAAACGCATTGATTCCAAGCACATAGGCGTCAATCTTCTTCCGATCCGCCTCGTCCAGTGACGCGGCGGAGCTTTGGGCCGATTCATAGAGGCCAATCGAGCGGATAAAGCGGTCGGTCAATACAGTCTTGTCGCCGAATAACTCGGACAAACGTCCTTGTCCCGCCATGCGATTCACTTCCATTTGCCAAAGGCGTTCCTGCGCATGGACAAAGCCAAGAGCGGCCAGAACATCTTCGACCGAGTTCCCGCTAATGTGCGGGACCGCATTCTTGTCGCGCGTGACCGTGACTGGCGCGGACAAACCCGCAAGCACCATCTCCCCCGTGGCGGGAGCTACCGAACGTGCGAGCCAGACATAACCGAGGACCGTGCCGAGCAATGCGATGGGGATGAGGGAGAAAACAATCCATAATAGGCCTTTGATGATCCGCCGCATTGTCCTAACGTCCCCGATACTCGCCACATGGCCTATCTGACAGAGGAAACTAAGGAATGGCAACAGTCGCTTTTATTGGTCTTGGCGTCATGGGATATCCGATGGCGGGTCATTTGAAATCGCGCGGCGGCCATGACGTTACGGTCTTCAATCGCAGTGGCGAGAAGGCGAAGAAATGGGCCCAGCAATTTGGTGGCGCCTATGTAGCAACGCCAGGGGAAGCGGCAAAGGACAAAGATTTCGTCTTTTCATGTGTTGGCAATGATGACGATCTGCGTGCGGTGACTATCGGTGAAAACGGTGCATTCCAGTCGATGAAGAAAGGCGCCATTTTCATCGACAACACCACAGCATCTGCGGAAGTTGCCCGGGAACTCGACGCGGAAGCCCGCGAGCGTGGCATTCACTTTCTCGACGCTCCCGTATCCGGTGGTCAGGCGGGCGCGGAAAATGGTGCGCTCACCGTTATGGTCGGCGGCGAGCAAGACGCATTTGACAAAGCAAAACCGGTCATCGAGTCCTTCGCCAAGATGGTTGGTCTGATGGGACCGGCCGGTGCCGGACAATTGACCAAAATGATCAATCAGATCTGCATTGCAGGGTTGGTCCAGGGCCTCGCCGAAGGCATTCACTTCGGCAAACAAGCGGGTCTCGATATCGAGAAAGTCATCGAGGTGATTTCCAAGGGCGCTGCTGGTTCCTGGCAAATGGAAAACCGCCACAAGACGATGAATGCCGGAAAATATGATTTCGGCTTTGCGGTAGACTGGATGCGTAAGGACCTTGGTATCTGTCTCGCAGAGGCCAACCGCAACAATGCCAAGCTGCCGGTAACTGCGTTAGTGGATCAATTCTACAAGGATGTTCAGGTCATGGGCGGCAATCGCTGGGACACGTCATCTCTGCTGGCGCGGCTGGAGAAAAAGTAATCCAGTCGCGCGAACTATAGCCTCAATTCGACTCTTTCTCGATGCTCATGTAATCGAGCGGCAATTCGGTGGTGTATTTGATCTGCTCCATGGCGAACGCAGACGAGACATCCCGAATGTCTATCTTACTGATCAGGCGCTTGTAGACCGCATCATACGCAGCGATATCGGGCACAACGACGCGCAGAAGGTAGTCGACATCGCCGCTCATGCGATAGAATTCAACCACTTCCGGGAACTCCTGAACAACTTCGGAAAAACGCTTCAGCCATTCATTGCTGTGAGATCCGGTGCGGATCGAGACAAAGACTGTGACCCGCGTATTAACACGGACAGGATCCAGGATGGCGACACGGCGCTGAATCACACCATCCTCTTCCAGCTTCTGGATGCGGCGCCAGCAAGGCGTTGTCGAAAGTCCGACTTTCTTGGCAACATCCGCTACGGCAAGCGTTGCATCCTCTTGCAGGAGACGAAGTATCTTTCGATCGAGTCTGTCCATGTTTGCTCACGATCCCATTGGAATGAGATACTTTATGGCTTGATAATCCGGCAGCGTACAAGAAAATTATTCTAAACTTTTCAAATTCGGCAAAAATTTCGTTCCAAAGCCTATGAAGTTAGAATTCTGACCTTTTCCTGAAGCAAGGGAAGAACCTCTTGCGCGAACCATGGATTCTTTTTCAACCAAGAGCTGTTGCGCCATGAAGGATGCGGCAGCGGTAGAATTGACGACCCCGATTCTGGCTCGAAGTAGTCGCGCCAGTTCAATACCGTCTCGGTCATGCTGGCGCGGCGGCGGCTTCCGAGATGATAGGCTTGCGCATATTGGCCGATMGTCAGGACAAGTTCGATTTGCGGCATGGAATGAAACACACGGTCATGCCATGTTTCGCGGCATTCGCGCCGAGGCGGAAGATCACTGCCATGCGCGTCATAGCCCGGAAAGCAAAATCCCATCGGGACAATTGCGAACTTGTCCGGATCGTAGAATGTTTCGCGATCGACGCCGAGCCAGTCACGCAATCGGACCCCTGAGGGATCGTTGAACGGCAAACCAGTGTTGTGCACGCGAATGCCGGGTGCCTGTCCGCAAATGACAATGCGCGCTGTAGCAGAGAGCACGCAGACCGGATTGGGTTCATCTGGCAGAGGCATGCCATACCGTGGAGCGTCCCGACATATCCGGCACGCCTTGATTTCCGACGACAAGATATCGAGCATTGGCGGCAAGTCGCTGATCTCACGCTTTGGCGCTGGGGCGGCTCGACACTGCATCGTGCCAGCGCCGGAGATTACCCAGCTCTTCAGGCATTTGTATCC
>NZ_JBFUMG010000114.1:0-10756 GCF_054049495.1 Phyllobacterium sp. P5_D12
GCGCTGCACGACACGGCGCACCAGCGATTCCGGAACAGCATAGGCAACGGAATATTTCGAGATCAAACCATCGACGGACGACCTATCGGAAGATTTGGGTTGCGGCTTGGTGTCTACAGCATTTGCAAGCCGCGGCGATGGTTCAGGAAGCGGAATCGACGCTGCATTGGGCAATTTCGGATCGGCTGTCGTGCAAGCGCCGAGTACCAAAGCAAGGCTCAGGCAGGCAAAGGCGCGYGGCAATCGAATATCAAGCAGCATTTGTCACCGAATGGACGAGGCAGATGTTGAGCTGTCATAGCTTGTTCGCAGGGGAGTGGGGCAATCACTTTCCAATACAAGGCGTAACAATAGGATACCGCACTCCGGTTCACGTATGCCGTTCCGAGATTTCTTGGACTAAAGTCTGCCTTGACTCTATGATATATATCAATGTATCAGTTGTATATTGGTAAGGCCAGTTTACCAGTCGAGTGCGGAAGGGAGAGCCGTGCGGGGAGGACCAATGTTTGCAGCGATCCAGCCGCGCCGCTTGTACCGGCAGGTGGCAGACCAGATACGCACGCTGATCGAAAGCGGCGAGTTTGCCGTCGGCGAGCGGCTGCCCGGTGAGCGCGAACTTGCGGAAAAACTCGGCGTATCCCGTCCGACCATCCGCGAAGCGCTGATTGCGCTTGAGGTTGAAGGGCTTGTTCATATCCGCATGGGTTCCGGCATCTATGTCATCCGCCAGCGCGAGAAGCCTGCACCTGTACAAGCCGAAGATCTGGAAGGACCATTCGAACTGCTGCGCGCCCGTGCGTTGATCGAATGTGCGATTGCGGAAGAGGCGGCCAAGGCGATTACGCCAGCTCATGTCGATGCCCTGGATGACGTGCTGACGAAAATGGCGAGCACCTTCAATGACCCGCACACTTCCATTGCGCTCGACCGGACTTTTCACACGACGATTGCTGGCATTATCGAAAACGCCGCGCTCAATCGGTTTGTCGGTGAGCTCTTCGACCAGAGGATGACGCCTTATTTCGAGAAGCTGGCGAGCTATTTCGAAAGTCCCGCTTCCTGGCGCGAGGCATTCGAGGAACACCGGGCCATCCGCGACGCCATCGCTTCGGGCGACCCGGCGCGCGCCAAATCGGCGATGCAGCATCATCTGCTGCAATCGCAAATGAGATTTTCCAAGAGCTTCGATGAGGAACTGGAAAGTGAAAAGGGTCATCCCGCGGGAGGCCGGAGCAGAAGTACCAAGATCTGAATTCAATCTGGGAGGACTAGGATATGAAGATCAAACTGACGACAATTCTGGGGGCGGTTGCCGCTCTCGCGCTATCGGCCGTGGTGGCGCAAGCGCAAACGGCACTCAAATGGGCGCATGTGTACGAAACGTCGGAGCCGTTCCATACGGAGTCTGTCTGGGCGGCCGAAGAGATCGCCAAGCGGACCAACGGCCGTTACAAGATCGACGTATTCCCGGCTTCACAGCTGGGCAAGGAAGCCGATATCAATCAGGGGCTTAAGCTTGGCACGGTCGATATCATCATTTCCGGATCAAGCTTTGCCGCCCGGGACTACAAGCCGATCGGCGTCACCTATTTCCCCTATATCTTCCGCGGGCCAGATCATCTGATCGCCTATACGAAGAGTGACGTCTTCAAGCGTCTTGCTGCCGGCTATGAGGCAAAGACCGGCAACCACATTGCAGCTGTCAGCTACTATGGAACTCGCCACACGACCTCTAACAAGCCGATTGCCAAGTGCGAGGACATGCAAGGTCTGAAGATCCGCGTGCCGGATGTGCCCGCCTATCTCGCCATGCCGCGTGCCTGCGGCGCCAACACCACGCCGATTGCTTTCGCGGAAGTCTATCTGGCGCTGCAGAACGGCACAGTCGAGGCGCAGGAAAATCCGCTGACGACGATCGAAGCCAAGAAGTTCTTCGAGGTCCAGAAGAACATCATCCTGACCGGTCACATCGTCGATCATCTGAATACGGTGATTTCAAAGCAGCTCTGGGCCAGCCTATCCGATGAAGACAAGAAGATCTTCGGTGATGTGATGCAGGAAGCTGCCGAACGCACAACGAAGATCATATCGGAGAAGGAAAAACAGCTCGTCGCGACATTCAAGGAAAAGGGCATCAACGTGACGGAGATCGATAAGGCCGACTTCGAAAAGAACGTGGTGGAAAAGGTCAAGTTCGAAGATTTCGGCTACGAGAAATCCGATTGGGAAGCCATTCGCGCGATCAAGGAATAATCCGATGAGGCCGGGCGGTGATGCTATCGCCCGGCCCCATTCCATGCTGACGCCAACCGGAGACGGAACATGTCAAATGAAATTCATACCCCGGTAACCGCCGAAGAGCTTGCTCATTCCTTCGAAGACGCTGCGCCGGTGGCTGATCTGTCGGACTATGCCATTGAAGATTGGCTGACACTGATCGTCTTCTGGCTCATGACGGGATGCGTATTCCTTCAGTTCTTTACGCGGTACGTCATGAACGACAGCTATGCCTGGACCGAAGAAATCGCGATCAACTGTCTGATCGGTGTGGTGTTTCTCGGCTCGGTGATGTGCGTCCGCGTCTCGCGGCATATTCAGGTGGACGTTCTCTACCACTACTTGCCGGCGGGCGTTGCTCGCGCGCTGTCAAACTTCGTCGATATCGTGCGCATCGGCTTCTTCGCCTATGCGGTCTGGTTAATGTGGCGATACGTCGAGATCGTTGCGGAAGAGCGCATGGTCACAGTCGATCTTCCACGCAACATCGTTTTTTACAGCGTGCTCGTCGCATTCATATTGATGCTGATACGCGCCGTTCAGGTTTTCATCCGCAATGTTCGCCGGGGCTATTCTGTCCTGGAGCGTCCCGAAGAATTCCAGAAGATCGAGGACTGATCAATGTTATTGCTTGTTGGAACTTTCCTTATTCTTATGCTTGTCGGTGTGCCGGTCGCAATTTCCATGGCCGTTGCCTCGGTGCTCTATCTCGTTTTCTTCGGCGTCGCCCCGGACATCATCGTGGCACAGCGAATGATCGCTGGTGTTGAAAGCTTCCCGCTTCTTGCCGTGCCGTTCTTCATCCTCGCCGGCAATCTCATGAATTCCGCAGGTGTCACCGGGCGCATCTATTCCTTCGCTGTCGCTCTTGTCGGCTGGATGAAGGGTGGTCTGGCGCAGGTCAATATCATCGGCTCCGTGATCTTCTCGGGAATGTCTGGAACTGCTCTCGCCGACGCCGCAGGTATCGGCACTATCGAAATCAAGGCGATGAAGGACCACGGCTATCCCGTCGAAGCGGCCGTCGGCGTTACCGCGGCTTCCGCGACGCTCGGACCGATCTTCCCACCGTCATTGCCCTTCGTCATCTACGGGATGATGGCCAACGTCTCCATCGGCGCACTGTTCATGGCGGGCATCCTGCCCGGCATCGTCATGACCGTGCTGATGATGGTTACCGTTGCCATCTTCGCCTATGTGAAGCGCTGGGGCTCCGACGCACCTTTCGAGATAAAGCAGCTTCTCGAAGCTTCGCTCGAGATCCTGGTCGTCGCAGCCGTTCCAGTGGTTATCTATCTGCTGATGCTCACGGGCCTTTCCATCAATGCTTCAGTCGGTATCGCGCTGGTGCTACTCCTCGCCGCCGACTGGTATTTCGATTTCTCCGCGGTTATGGCGCTGATGACGCCGGTGATCCTCATCGGCGGCATGACCATGGGCTGGTTCACGCCGACAGAAGCGGCGGTCGCGGCCGTCTTGTGGTCGCTGTTCCTCGGCTTGGTGCGCTACCGCACGATGACCTTGAAGAGCCTTGCCAAGGCGAGTTTCGACACGATCGAGACAACCGCTTCGGTATTGTTCATCGTGACGGCGGCCTCTGTCTTCGCATGGCTTTTGACTGTGAGCCAGGCGGCTCAGCTCCTGTCGACGGCTATCCTGTCGATTACCGAGAACAAATGGGTGTTTCTGATCCTGGTAAACTTGCTGATGCTGTTCGTCGGCTGCTTCCTCGATACGATTGCTGCCATCACCATCCTTGTGCCGATTCTTTTGCCGCTCGTGCTTAAATTCGGCATCGATCCGGTGCATTTCGGCTTGATCATGACGTTGAACCTGATGATTGGCCTGCTGCATCCGCCACTGGGCATGGTATTGTTCGTCTTGTCGCGTGTTGCGAAGCTCTCCGTTGAGCGCACGACAATGGCAATCTTGCCCTGGCTCGTTCCACTGTTCATCGCACTGATTGCGATCACATTCATTCCGGCCATCACCCTTTGGCTGCCAACACAACTGGGTCTGATCAAATGAGTACCACGGGCATTGCTGCAACTCTCTTCGGTGCTGAAGATCTTCGTGTCGTCGATATCGAACTCGGTGACCTCGCGCCGAACATGGTGCGGGTCCGCTTTGGGGCTGCCGGCATATGCGGCTCCGACATGCATTATTTCCGTCATGCGAGAACCGGCGATTTCGTTGTTACCTCGCCGCTTATACTTGGCCACGAAGTAGCGGGTGAGGTCGTCGAGATCGGGAGCAACGTGACCGGACTGGCGGTTGGTGAGCGGGTCGCGGTCAATCCGTCGCGCTGGTGCGAACACTGCGCCTACTGCCATGAAGGTCGGGCAAACCTTTGCGAGAACATTTACTTCATGGGTTCGGCTTCGAAAACGCCGCACATGCAGGGAGGATTCGCCAGCTTGTTCGATGCAACTGCGTCGCAATGCGTCAAGGTGCCAGCGGACTTGCCCTATCAGGCAGCGGCGCTCGCCGAACCGCTGGCGGTCTGCCTGCACGCGGTACGCCGCGCCGGCCATGTCAAGGGAACTTCGACCATCATATTCGGTTCGGGCCCCATCGGCCTCTTGACCATGCTGGCGCTGAAACATGCCGGCGCGGGATCTGTGGCCATGGTCGACGTTGCCGCCGCACCCTTGAAATTCGCAGAAGAGCTCGGCGCTGACCAGACGATAGACCTGTCGCAAGGCGAGGAACAGCTGGCGGCGTTTGCAGCCGCCACGCCATACGATATTGCCTTCGAAATTTCCGGAACGGCGGCGGGACTGGCCTCGGCCATTCGCACGGTCAGGCGCGGCGGAACAGTGGTTCAGGTCGGTAATCTTGCAGGCGGATCTATTCCCGTTCCTGCAAATGCTGTGATGTCGAAGGAGCTCGATCTGATCGGGACATTCCGCTTTGGCGAGGAGTTTTTCGAAGCGGTCGAGTTGATCGTCGAGGGCAAGATCGATGTGCTGCGGCTGGTGACTAGCGAGTTCAAACTCGCCGACGCGCCTGAGGCGTTTCGTGTGGCTCTGGACCGCTCGCGGAGCGTCAAGGTGGTGCTCACAGCGTAACGCGCGACAATTTGGTGTGGGAGACTGCGCTTGGCGCACGGGGTCAAATCGGCTAACAAGCGCGGTTAGAGCCTTTCATGAAAGACTCTAAGCCGAATTGTTAACCTCTCCTGCGCTAGACATCTGCTCTTTCGCATAAGCATTATGTTCGGAATATAAACGTGCTGCGAGTTCATATGTCGTTCTATTCATTTTCGAAAGTCGTGGTGTTGATAGGGGTGATTCTTGGCACGGCCAGCGGTTGTACGACTGCTGCAACGCTGAGTACCGTCACCCCGACGACGGTTGCACCGGTTTCGGAAAAATCCGCCTCAATCGTGGTCGATGGCAGCACGGGCGCGGTTCTTTATCAGGCAAGCGCCGATCTACCGCGGGTGCCTGCCTCTCTGACCAAGATGATGACTCTCTACCTCACTTTCGAGGCACTGAAATCCGGACGGATTACCAAGACGACTCTCCTGCCGGTCTCCGCTCACGCTGCATCGCAGGCACCAAGCAAACTCGGTTTGAAGCCGGGTCAGACGATCGACGTCGATACCGCGATCAAGGCGATCGTCGTCAAATCCGCCAATGATGTCGCCGTGGTTTTAGCCGAATATCTCGGCGGCACGGAAGACCAGTTCGCAGCACAGATGACAGCCAAGGCGCGTCAACTCGGGATGCGCGGCACCAACTTCCACAACGCTTCCGGTCTGCCCGACCCGCAACAGATCACCACCGCGCGTGACATGGCGCTGCTTGGTATGTCGCTGCGCAGGCACTACCCTGGGCAGTACTATTATTTCGTCGCCCAGGATTTCGTCTACAACGGCAAACTCATCCGCGGGCACAACCGCGTTCTCGCACAGTTGAACGGCGCAGATGGCATCAAGACCGGGTATGTGCGGGCTTCCGGCTTCAACATCGTCACATCGATCAGCGACAATGGCCGGCAACTCGTGGCAGTCGTCATGGGCGGCGAGACGGCACGAAGCCGCGACGCACAGGTTGTAAGTCTGGTGAACGCCTACCTACCTCAGGTTGCCTCGCGCTTTTGACATGATGCGATTTCCTGCGGTTGCCTAGGTTCTTTTCCACAAGTTGCCGCGCGTCAAAATCCAAGACTTGAAATTTGCCCCGCAAACATTGCATGGTGCGAGAGACAGCGACTCATTATTGATCCGAGGATCGAGAGGAGAACGATCGGGCCGATGCGATCCCGTTTCCTGAACCTGCGCAGCAAAGCAATCGCCTGGTTAACGGCGGGCATCGGCTCATTTGCAGCACTGGCAACTGCATTTGCCCTTGGGGCATTCGAGGCAGCGGACAAGCAAGAGCTGCCGCAAATCACCGCCGGCCAGTCGCTCGACGCGGGGAAATGGCTGATCAAACCCTTGAAAGCGTGGGTGACCGACCAGAAAATCTTCAGTGTGACCCCGAAGGAAGCGCAGAAGGCTGTCGTTTTCGCAGTCGAATTGATGAACCGCACGACCCAGTCCGACAGCGGCTATGCCAATACGTTTCATCCGCTTGGGAAATTGCAAGCAATCACCGAGCAGCCCCTTGCCTATCTCGATCGGGATGGATCGTCGTTGCCGGATTTGCAGCCCGGAATGCCGGAAAAGATTACTTACGTCTGGTTGGTGCCATCCGATGCGGTCCCGACCGGCACGATCGAGCTTGGTATCGAGGCGTGGAAGTTCAAGCTGCGCAACAATCTGACGGGCACGCCGGGCTGGTGGAGCAAGGCTCCGGCAGGCACCGTAAGTCTGCCACTCTCGGAGGAAGGCTAGTGCGCCGGCTCGCCAATATTCTCGTCCTGATCGTTGCCGTCGGCGTGCTTTACGGCATGCAGCAGACCAAGCCGCGCTTCGGTGAGCTGACGGCTCCTATTCCCGTCTATGGCAAGATGCACGATAAGGTTCACACCCGCGAGTTCGATGTGACGCTGGATCAGGTCGTTTTCGCGCGCCAACTGGACTTCACCCAGTATGGCGAGAAAAAAACGCTGACGACTTCGGGTCTTTGGGTGATTGTCACGGCAAACCTTGCAGCGACGACAAACAGCACGAGCGTTGCCGCGGCAACCTGGCTCGGGCCGACAGGTTTGAAGTTCACAACGTCCGGCCGGGTGGGCTGGGCCCCGGGCATGCCGCCGCACCTGCTTGCTCCGGGATTGCCCAAGAAGGTGCGATTCATCTTTGAGACAACGCCGGATCAGGTGAACGAGGCAACGCTGGTTCTTTCGGGCAAGGTAGAGCCGGCATTGGATTCCGAAGAGCGCATTTCGATCGATGATCTCAAGACGTTCAATGATGGGCAGCCTCTGGTCATCGACAGTTACGACCCGTTGCGGCCTCTAACAGGAACCTGAAATGTCGATCGCGATTGAGGACAAACAGGACGCTTTGGAGCGGCAATGGCGCAAGCGCAGCCTGTGGGCCTTGCTATTCCTCGTTCCGATTTCACTGTTATCGATCTCGTACAGAGACATTAATGAACTCGTCCGGTACCGGGATATGCTGCCGGTTGACGTCGCTGCAGGAGAGATCAAACACTATGGCGGCAGCGACTGGCAGTTTCAGGGATTGCGCAAGGTGGAAGGTATAAGACCCGGCCGGCTTCCCGCCGGTTCGGTGCCAATCATCGCGCGTTTTGTGGTCGAGATCGGTGATCCCGACCTTCAGAATCTTTGGCTCATGTGCGCTATCAAGCTGACAGATCGTACGGGACGGATCTGGTATCCTTCGAGTGTGCCGGGAATGCCTTCGCCGCAACCGGGCATCGAAACGTGCAGTTCCACTGCGTTTTCCGGGGCGCAGAAGGGGGAGCGCAGAGTGATCGAGGAGAATTATCTCGTTCCAGCGGATGTCGCAGACGAACTCGTCCCGACTTTAGGGATGCACAGCGAGCGGCCGTTTTATCTGAGGTTTGCTAAGCCTTAGCTCCCTTTGTCATCGAAAACGCTGTTTCGAGGACGGCGGCCAGAAAACAGATACGCAAGGGTTCTACGAGAATTCCGGTTGATGAATCCTGGAGCGGACTGCCAAACAGGAAGGTTACACCATTCGCAAGGACTTCCCACACGGCGATCGAATGCGGGCCTATCAGGTGTGCGGTGCCGAGCCACAGCCAAGCCGCAGCCCATTCGATAAAGCGATAGCCGAGGATCAAGGTGATGATGAGCAGCAGTCCGGAATTCAGCGTGAGCCTCACTCCATTCGCGATGGGCAAGTATCTTGAGCGATACCCGCTGATGAAATGCTCGATGAAGTCGCGCAGGAATTTCGGGATGGCCTGATATCGCTCGCCAAAGCGTTCGACGCGATGGTGAATGCGCATGAGTTCTTTCTGGTCGCGGACGTCATAGCCGTAGACAAGCGCGACCATGACCAGCCAGATCACCGGCAGGAGTGCGTGGAAGAACAGGTTGATCGCTACCGCACTGAAGTTCTCCGGAACCTGTTCGACCGGGATCAAGGCGGCGGCAAAGGCCGATGAAACCGGCAAGGCGAGTGCCGCGAAGAATTGTTCGAACCACGACCACAGCCGCCCTTCGACTAGTGCCTGCAACCAGTCATCCTTCCAGCGGCTGATGATATAAAGACCGATGAATATCCAGTTGGTCTCGCAAACGACCATGATGATATCCCAGACCGAGCGCTTGGTGCGTTCCTTCATGGCCTTTGCGAAACTGCGCACGATCCACGAAATGGCAACCGACAKGAGGATCCATTTGGAATCCAGAACGTCGAGCACACTGCCGCCACCACCTTCAAATGGCCGCAGCTCAAGTGCGAGGCGCGAATATTGGCGCACCGTATCGCCCAGAAATCCCCAGGCTGCGTAGTATGCGAAGAACGGGAGCAGTGCGACGGCAATGATCGTGGTGAGACGAGACAGGCCGAATTCGCGTCTGTCCGCTTCTTCATCGGCCTGCGTTTGTGCGGCGTTGACGGAGGGCAATCCCGGCCGCACGATCTGGATAATGGAAACCGTCGTTACAAGCTGGGTAAGCGCAACGAGCGTCAACAGCCCAAGACCGGCATAGTGGTTGATATAGGCGGCCTTGACCGCCACCCACATCAGTAAATCCGATACGGTGAGCCCGAGCAGGACAACAGCGATAAGCTGTGGCCAGAAGCGCAACCAGAGCCTGAATGTCAGCTTGATGGGCAATGCCACTTCGGCCAGCATGGAAAACCTTTCGCGAATCTCATGCCGACCTTAGCAAGTTATCTCATCCTGTCACCCCTTCGGACGGCCTCCTCGCTTTAGCAGGTGGCGAGCGCTTCGGTCGTCGCACGGCGATCGAGCATCTGACTCCAGAGGGTCAGGCCGAGCGCGCCAACCACCAGAAGCGAACCAACCCAGGGCGTTGCGCCGAGCCCAAGCGGCGAAGCGACGATGAGACCACCGAGGAAGGCACCGCCGGCGATGCCGASATTGAAGGCGGCGATGTTCAGTGCCGAGGCAACATCGACCGTTTCAGGTGTGTGAATCTTGGCAAGTTGCACGACATAGAGCTGGAGGCCGGGGACATTGGAGAAGGAGAGTGCACCGAGAGCGGCGAGCGTCACCAAAGACCAAATGGGCGAGACCGCGGTGAAGGTGAAAATCGCCAGCACTGCAGCTTGGAGCGTGAACATGACAGCGAGTGCGCCGACAGGATTACCGTCGGCGACGCGTCCGCCAACCATGTTGCCGACCGCAATGGAAAGACCGTAGAGCACGAGTATCAGGCTGACGGTCGAGCCGGCATAGCCTGTGATTTCCTGCAGGACGGGCGCAAGGAATGTGAACATGACGAAGGTGCCGCCATAGCCGAGCGCCGTCATGGCAAAGGCGAGAAGCAGGCGGCCACTGGCGAGAGCACGAACCTGATCGATAAGCCGCGCAGGTTCTGCTTTGGCGATCTTTGATGGTAACAGGAATGCGATGGCGAGCAAGGCAATGACACCAAGTCCGGATACGGCCCAGAATGTTGCGCGCCAGCCGAGCTGCTGGCCTATGAAGGTGCCGAGCGGTACGCCGGTAACGATGGCGACGGTCAGACCAAGGAACATCATGGCGATGGCGGAAGCGCGGCGGTTTGGCGCCACCAGATCGGCAGCGATGGTGGCGCCGACCGAGAAGAATACGCCATGGGCAAAAGCACTGAGTACGCGAGCGACGAGCAGTAGTTCATAGGTCGGCGAGAGTGCGGCGGCGGTATTGCCAATGATGAAAAGCCCCATCAGACCGAGCAACAGAGGCTTACGCTCGATACGGCCTGTCAGAGCGGTGAGAATGGGCGCGCCGAAGGTTACGCCGAGTGCATAGACGCTGACGATAAGACCAGCGAGTGGCAGCGTAATATGGAGATCGGAGGCAACTGTGGGGAGAAGGCCAACGATGACGAATTCCGTCGTTCCGATGGCATAGGC
>NZ_JBFUMG010000115.1:0-10726 GCF_054049495.1 Phyllobacterium sp. P5_D12
ATGCTTTTCGTCGGTGCGGGCGGCTGGGCGGCAACCGCACAGCTGACAGGGGCGATCATCGCACCGGGCATGGTCAAGGTCGATCAGAACCTGA
This sequence comes from Phyllobacterium sp. P5_D12, assembly GCF_054049495.1. Taxonomy (NCBI): domain Bacteria; kingdom Pseudomonadati; phylum Pseudomonadota; class Alphaproteobacteria; order Hyphomicrobiales; family Phyllobacteriaceae; genus Phyllobacterium; species Phyllobacterium sp. P5_D12. The sequence goes on from NZ_JBFUMG010000115.1 coordinate 95, forward strand.
AGTCGATCCAGCACCGCGACGGCGGCATCATCAGCGAGATTGCGGTCAGGGAAGGTGACTTTGTCACGAAGGGTCAGGTCATGCTGCGGCTGGATGACGCCGAAACCCGTGCAGAGCTTTCGATCGTCCGCACGCAGCTGGTCGAATTCATGGCGAAACAGGCGCGGCTCATGGCTGAGCGCGATAATCTCGATGCGATCATGATGCCAGCCGAATTAACCGCACGAACCAATGATTATCCACACGTGTTCTTTGGTGAGAAGCGTATGTTTGATGGCAATCGTCAGAACCGCGAGAGCCAGAAAGAACAGTTGATCCTTGGCATCGATCAATTGGGTGAGGAGATCAAGGGGCTCGAAGCGCAGCACGATGCAAAGATCGACGAGATCGCTCTGGTGAAGACTGAACACGGCAAAATCAAGGGGCTGACCGACAAGCGCCTGATCGAGACTTCGCGTAAATATGTCATCGATCGGGAGATGGCCAAGCTGTTGGGAGAACGCGGAGAGGTCGAAGCCAATATCGCACGCGCTAAGGCCCGCATGGGTGAAATTCGCCTGCAAATCATTGCCATAGACGAGACTGCCCGTACCGAAGCACAGCGGGAACTCTCCTCCATCGAACCCAAACTCTCCGAACTTCGGGAACGGCGAGTGGCCATGGAGGATCGGCTGGCGCGAGCCGATATTCGCGCACCGCTCTCGGGTACTGTCAACGAACTCGCAGTCCACACCATCGGTGGTGTTATCACCCCGGCGGAGAAGCTGGTCACACTTGTCCCCGCAGATGCCGCGTTGAAGATAGAAGCGAAACTGTCACCGACCGACATCGACCAGGTTTTCGTTGGACAGCCGGCAAAATTGCGCTTTTCGGCCTTTAACACACGCACGACGCCGGAACTGCATGGCCGTATTGCTTACGTCTCCGCGGCGACCAGCAGCGATCCCTCGACCGGCCAGGTCTACTATCTGTGCGATGTGATCGTTCCCTCGGAGGAGCTTGAAAAGCTCGGCGACAGCAAGCTCATGCCTGGCATGCCAGTCGAAGTATTCGTTTCGACGGAACAGCGCACTGCCATGTCCTTCCTGTCCAAACCCCTCGCGGATCAATTCAATCGCGCCTTTCGCGAACAGTAAGGAAGGGGCATTAGGAAAGCATCGGCGTGCGGTGAGTCTCCAACGTTAAACGAACTTCAACAAATTGGGTTTGACCGTGCCACATTTTGAAACCGAAGCAGCAATCTCCCTGGAAGCTATGCAAAATACCAGAACGTGTGGCCGCATCCCGTTTTCCAGGATCAATGCTTTTCACGAAGTTTAGTTTGTGTAAACGTTAGCTGTAAACTATCCTTGCAAATGGCTATTTTTGGCCTGTCAAGTTATTGAAGGCGTGCAACGCCACTGCGACCATCATCTTCATCCAGTTTGTTGCGGTTTATTGTCACCCAAGGTAAGAGGCCAAGTTCGGAAGTGAGGCAAGGGTATGTCGGGTCAAATTGAGGTCATCGTAGTAGACGATTATCCGTTATTCCGGACCGGTATCATTCAAACTCTTAGTACTGACGAGAATATTACGGTTGTGGGCGAAGGATCAACGGCCGAGGACGCTATCCAACTCAGTTCTCGCTATGCTCCTAATATTGCACTATTGGACATTTCCATGCCAGGTGGTGGCATCGAGGCCGCCAAAAGGCTATTGAAGTTGACTAGCCCGACTAAGGTCATATTTCTTACCGAGTTGGAAGCAGAAGACAATGTATTGGCGGCCATCGACGCTGGCGCCGTGGGGTATCTTCTGAAGGATACCAGCGCCACCGACCTTGTATCGGCGATTAAAATAGTAGCTGCCGGCGGATCTTTCATGTCGCCAATCATTGGATTTCGTGTCATCGCTCACCTCAGACGGCCTTCGGTAGCAGATGTGCTTTCCTCCTTGTCCCCCCAAGAAGAGCGTACACTTCGCCTAGTCGCGAATGGATTAAGCAATCGGCAGATTGGCGACATCCTCGGGATCGTGGAAAAGTCTGTCAAATCGCATATGACGAATGCAATGGCAAAGCTCGGAGTCCAAAACCGCGTGGCTGCAACCATTGTTGCCCGACAAGGCTGGGGCGAATCGATGCTTAACAGCGAGGTGGAAGTCAACTCTGATCATGGGGGAACAAAACGAGTAGTTCGGCTCTCCGAGCAACCTCGACAAAGAGTCGTTGATTAGAAGTTGTCCCTGCTCGATGACAGCAAATCGCGAACGTCTTCATAGCCGGCGTAGGCAATTAATCCGAAAGCCGATAACGTGAGAACGCTTGTCAGGCCGAATGTAATCCGGGTGAGTTCAAAGATCATGCTGGGTGCCCCCTGCGCTTCTTCCTGAGTACACGCAGCTCGGATTTGACCGAAAGTAATAGAGCCGATCTCTTGAAGGAGGAGCGCTAGGATGAGCACCGACCTGGATACCGTGCGGTCCTATGATACGGTCGCGGCGGAGTACGCTTCAGAGGCCGCGGCGATGCCAGAATGGGTCGCGACAGAGATCGATGCGTTCGTGACCGCGCTGGGTGGCTCGGGCAGGGTGCTGGAGATCGGAAGCGGTGGCGGGCGAGATGCACTTGAGCTTGAGAAGCGGGGGATTAGCGTCCGGCGCACCGACATTTCAAAGGGCTTCGTCGAACTGCTTCGCGAAAGTGGCTTCGAGGCCGACCTGCTGGACCCGCTGACCGAAGACTTGGCCGACCCGCAACGTCCCGGCACGCCGTACGACGGGATCTGGGCCTGTGCCTGCCTGATTCATGTCGCGCGCGCGGATTTCGGTACGGTGCTTGAGCGGCTTACCGAGGCTACCCGGACCGGTGGCCGATTGCACGCCTCGGTTAGAGAGGGCGAAGGCGAGGATGTGTCCACACACGGCAGTGCTGCAGCGCCCCGGCGCTACGTCGAGACGTACTGGCGCGAGTCTGCCCTGCGGTCCGCACTCACAGACGCGGGCTGGATCGTCAGCGAGGTACGTCGGTGCGTCGGAAAGCCCCATGATCGGTGGCTGAGCGTTCGGGCGAGTCGGGCGTGACGCACACAGAACTTGTGGGAATGCTGGTCGTGGCGCGACTATGAATTTTAGGTGGTCGCCAATGTCTGCTTCCGGGCGAAGGCAAAGATCGCATCTATGGCCGAGATGCGGGCGCAAAGCGGACTCTACACCTTAATAGTCAGAGGCCGTCATTCACGACTCGTCAATGTGGTGGAATTGCGGGCGCCTGTCCGTCGCAATGACGCCATCGAGCGTGGGGAGCTGACGAATCCAGTCATCGAAGCCTTCGCTAGCTTACCTTCCTACCCTCGTGTGCAGCCGGTGTACACAGTCGTCCATGAGCATTTATTCGACTGATATTTGACGAATAATTCGGGTATCATGCTAAGTAATTGATTTTGTTGGCGCACCCGACAGGATTCGAACCTGTGACCTCTGCCTTCGGAGGGCAGCACTCTATCCAGCTGAGCTACGGGTGCTGATACAAGGCTTGGCCTTACATGCGCGAAGCGTTTCTAACCGATGCGGCCCGCAGCTTCAATGGCGAATTTCAGTTGTGCGCCGGGAAATGGAGGGCACTCGTCGTCACGCTTGATCCGGACACTTAAGGATGGCGAAGTTCATCTCGGAGCGCACGCGAAAACCCATCGCCTTGTAAAGCGAAATGGCGGGCGTGTTCGTGGCATAGACATGGAGGTAGGCAATCTCATTCCTTGCCGAAATCTCGCCAGCGACAAAGCGGAAGAGCATGGTACCGAGACCGCGACCCTGAAAGTCCGGATGGACGCAGAGGCCGCTGAGTTCGGCAAAGCCCGGCTGGCGCATCCGCTGACCAGCCATGGCGACAAGGCCGCCATCGATCTTGACGCCCCAGAAGTTGCCTAAGCTTTGGGCGTGAAGTGTGAAGGGGCCGGGTTTGGTCAGCATGGCCAAGGCGAGCATCTCGGCTGAATCGGCTTCGGTCAGCAGTTCGATCCTGCTGTCGCTGATCCGCTCAAAGGCCTGTTCGGCGATCATCTGCACGAGCTTGGCTTCCGAGATAACCGTCAGGCCTTCTGGAACCGTGATGGCTTCGGATTCGACAAGCGCCATGACCTCATGGGCAGTGAGCAAATTCTCGAGGGCCTCCATGCTTTCGGCCGTATTGTCGGCCGCGGCGGCAAAGGGGACGATGGAGGGTGGATACCGGCGGGCACGCTCACTGCCTTCGGCCAATGCCGAATGGAGGGTTCGAAGTGCATTCCAGGCCGGGCGGTCGAGAACGTGGCTCATGATTTCTGTCCCTTGTCGAGTTTGCCGCGATTGGCAAGTGGCGCATCTGCAAGGCCGCTCTCGATTGCTGCCAGTTGTTCCAGGATCGGGCCAGCAAGATCGTCACAAAGTTCGCTTACTGCCCGTTCTATGCGCGGCCAGACCAATCGTTTCGAATAGTCAACGAGTTCCCGGCCCTTCGGCGTCAGCGATACCAGCTTTCGACGTTGATCCTCGATCGAAGTCTGCATGTCGACATATCCCAATTCCTGAAGCTGCGAGATGATGCGGGTGGCACCCGGTTGTGTGATGCCGACAGCTTGGGCAAGCTGCCCCGTGGTCAGCGGCCCGGCGCGGTCGATCGCCGCAAGAAAGGGATATTGGGCGGACTGAATGGGGACGCCGAACTCTTCGATGATGCGCTGCGTATCAGCCTGAAGGCGTTCGCCGATACGGCGGAAGCGGCTGCCGAGGCAGAGGAACCCCAACGATTCGACGATATCTTCAACCAAGATGTTTCCTCGCGACAAATTGTATAACAAGTTATATAATACGTTATAAAACCAAAAACAAGAGTGACAGCAGAATGCACCGATGCGGGCCAATCCTGTCATGCACCTGACGCGTGGGAAGTATAATGTCCCGAACCGATGCAGCCTCGGGCCAAAAGGCGAACTTTGCGTTGATTCCCGCCTCGCATGGCGTAATGATGTCTCACAGGTGCTTGGCTGGGCTATAAAGGCCTTATTGACAGAAAAGGGAAAATTCCCATGGCGTCCAAGACAGATTTCACCACAGAGGAATGGAGCGAGGTGCTTGGCAGCGTCATGATGGCGGGGATGGCCGTTACGCTGGCCGATCCAAGCGGCCTCATCGGCATGACCCAAGAAGGGCTGGCCAGTGGCAGCGCACTGATCGCGGCCAAGACCGATCCGAATTCAAACACCTTGATCAAGTCGGTGGTATCCGACTTCGAGACGTCCGAGGGACGCACGGCCGCGCGCAACCTGATCAAGAGCAAGCTTGCGGGTAAGCAGGCTCCCGAGATGAAAGGCGCTATCCTGGAAACGCTCAGCCAAGCCGTCACACTCGTTGGCGCGAAAGCTCCAGATGACGCTGCCGGGTTCAAGGCTTGGCTTTATAGCATCAGTGAACGCGTAGCGAATGCAGCAAGCGAAGGTGGTTTCTTGGGTTTTGGCGGCGTTCGGGTGAGCGACGCGGAAAAAGCCACTTTGGTAGAGATTTCGAAGGCGCTTAAGCTCACCGCTTGAACGGCCAGATCAACATTAACGGGAGGACGTTTCAATGGCCAGCAACCAATCAGTGCTAGAGCAGATGCTTCAGGCTGCTCTGCAGGGAGGTGGACTCCGCGCGGGCCAGGGAACGAATACGCCTAGCCAGCCGGCGGCGAGCGGGTCGGGCAATCTTAGCGATATTTTGGGAAGCCTGTTGGGCGGGAGCCCAGCAGCAGGTGGGGGCGGAGCAACCGTGGGCCGATCGGTTCCTGCTGGCAACGGCGGGCTGGGCGATATTCTGGGCAGTCTCCTTGGGGGTGCAGCAGCCGGCAACGGCGCGAGCGGTGGCAGCGCTCCAACGAGATCGCCCCAGCCGCAGGCCCAAATCCCACAAAAGGCTGGAACGAACGATCTCGCCCGCTATGGCGGCATGGCGGTGATCGGCGTACTCGCCTACCAGGTGTTCAAGCGATATCAGCAAGCAGGACAGTCGGGAGCAARGTCGTCCGGAATAGATACGGCTGCAGTGGCGCCGCCGGCCGACAATGGTTTTCATCCAGCACAGGCGCCTGGTGGCGCCGATGCCCTCTCCGGTGTGTTCGTCAAGGCAATGGTGGCCGCGACACAAGCCGATGGCGTCATCGACGACGATGAACAGCGCAACTTGGCCGGGCGCCTTGATCAGCTCGGTATCAGTTCCGCTGATCGCCGCGGCTTGGCGGAACAGTTGACGACGCCTGTGGATCTTCGAGAGATCCTGAACGCCGCGACTTCGCCGGAGGTGGCGCTTCAGATTTACATGGCTTCAGTTCTGGCGATAGCGGTCGATACACCCGCTGAGAAAAATTATCTCGACGGGCTCGCGCGTGCTCTTAAGATCGATCCAAGGCTAAAGGTACAGGTCGAGCAAACTTTGGGGCGCGCCTGACGCGCCTTCGCGCATGGACGATCTGAGTTGATCTTAAACGTGATGTCACATGGCCGGTCCTGTCTTGCGCAGCAGAACGATGGCGATGAAGTGCTCGTGAGGTTGCGGATTGGCGGCCAGACGATCGGCGAATCGGCTGAATATCTCATCAACCAATGCTGCACGATCTCGCGCAGGATCGATACAGTTCATGATCGTTGGACCTGAGAAACCTCGCATCATCCCTGTCCAGCCGCGAGCGAGTTTGGCGGCATCCCCAGACCGCTCGAAATCATCCCAATGAATGTCCGGTCCTTGCTGGATTTCGGCATGCTCGATTTGCAGCCCGGCGAAGTGCTTCGGAAAAAAGGCCGTTGCGCCTCATATCGCAAAAGACTTCCCACAATTCCCCCGTCAACCATTCCCATCCCAGCCTGTCCGGACGACCCCCGGGGAAAAGCGATAGAAGTCGACCGCCGGGGCGGAGTTCTCTGGAACGAAGTTCCAAAAAATTCCGCCAGTCGCGAGCCTGTTGCTGCACAACTGCTTCCTGAATCTCCGGCAACTTGCTGCGCATTGCAAACGCATGATCTGGCGCGTCGATTGGATTCCGGCTCATCCATTGTATCGTCCAGGAATTCCAACCGAGATGAACGCGTCCAGGCGGCATCAAAGGTTCGAAATAGGTGCGGCCGATAGCCGAGGGAAAGATTCCCGATTTTCCCGCCATGTAGCTGACAGGATTGTCGTTCAGCGCGTGAAAAGGGACGCAAAGTCATTTGAGGGCAAATCAGTGTGGATAACTTCCACCATTCGGTCCTCACCGACTCTACTCCGGAGCACTCTGATCGCCGCAGAAACAGGCTCCATCGAGTTGATGCCTTGTGATGAGCCGTAGTCGGCAATGACGAGCGTCTCTTCTCCCAATTGCACGGATTGGGCGGCCTTTTCCCAGAGCGCCAGGGCGGTGGCGTTTCCGGCTGCTTGCATGGCGGAATTACGATTATAGAAGCCATGGCCCTCCATGGCAGCAATCGCAGGGTTGACTGCTTCAGGCATGTTTGCCCCCCAACCCGACACATTGCCTCACCATGCGGGTTATATGCAATTCTATACGCCTTTCTGCGCACGCTTACAAATTCGGGCGGCCGTCTTTGCGTTCCTGGTGTTGCCGAAGGCCATGGCGTCCAATGGCGATGGCAAGCGCGACCGCAATCAAAACTGCCGCCACGACAAATGTTATGCGCATACCGGTAGCAATGGCCTCGGGCCGCGCCGTCTCTATGTCCATCGTAGCTGACGCGAACGTGAACAAAGCACCCATGACGGATGCGCCGGTGATGAGCCCGAGATTGCGCGACAAGCTCAGCAGCCCAGAAACGACACCCCGTCGGTCCGGGGGGACATCCATCATGACGACCGTGTTGTTTGCGGCCTGGAACAATGCATAGCCGGTGGTCAAGACGGCGATGGCAGCAATATAGCCCGCAATGCCGAACATCGCCGGAAGCACGGCTAGTGCCAATGAACCGGCCGCCATTTCGACTAGTCCAATCATGACCATGATTGGCGCGCCCAAACGGTCGACCAAATGACCAGCCGGGACGCCGCTCAATGCGGACATAATTGGTCCGATCGCCATAACGATTCCAAGGAGAGCCTCGTTGAGCCCGAGTGCACGGGAGAGGTAGAACGGCCCGACCACCAGCGTCGCCATCATGACAGTCGAGACGAGCGCGCTCATGATCAGGCTGCCACTCAGCACCGGATCGCGGAACATAGCCAACCGGATCAGAGGTGACGCTGCGCGCGCCTCGGTGAGGACGAACAGGCCGGTTCCACAGCCGGCGGCCAGCAGCAGAGCTATATTGAGCAGACCGAAACCACCGCGCCCGATCGTCATGGAGAGCGCATACGCGGCGAGCGTCAGAGCAAGCAACAGTGTGCCCGCAATATCGAAACCGGCTCGATTTGCCATCGGTCGCGGGTGATCACCGGGCAGATAGCGATAGGCGAGAAGAAAAGCCAGGATACCCAGCGGCGCATTGACGAGAAAGATTGCCTGCCAACCTAGCCCGGCGATCAGAACGCCGCCGAGCGATGGACCGAGAGCAGTGCCAATCGCCGACATCGTTCCGAGCAACCCCATTGCGCTGCCTGTCTTTGCCTTTGGAACGATCGCGCTGATGAATGCCACGGTGAGAGCCATCATGATGGCCGCGCCAAGGCCCTGCGCTGCCCGTGCGGTAATCAACAGCCAGAGCGTGGAGGTGACACCGCACAGGATCGAGGCAAGCGTGAAAAGAAAGATTCCGGCCAGTAGCAGTCGTCGATGACCTATAGCGTCGCCTAGCCGTCCGACGCTGACGATCAAAGTGGTGATGGCGAGAAGATAGGCAAGGATGATCCACTGCACTTCCTGGAAGGAGGCATTGAACACGAGAGCCAACGTCGGCAGGCCAACATTGGCGATGCTCGTGCCAAGGGAGGACAGCAACATGGATAGCGACAGGCCGGCAAGCGCCAACGGGATCGAAGCTGTCCGTTCTGCATGTCCGGCTACTGCCTCATTTTGAGCTGCGATGATTGGCTTCAACATGAACTCCGCTTTCTGCTGTCTCCATGTCGCATCCCGATCTCAATTTGCTTGTCACCCTTGATGTGCTGCTCGCTGAAGGAAGCGTGGCTCGCGCCGCCGAAAGGCTGCGGCTGAGCCCGTCCGCGATGAGCCGCGCACTGGCGCGGTTACGGCAAACGACCGGCGACCCGCTGCTCGTCCGGGCCGGACGCCGTCTTGTTCCAACACCCCGGGCACTAGAGCTTCGGGAGCGCGTCGGTCTGCTTGTGCAGGATGCAGAAGCCGTTCTGCGTCCTCAAGAGACGCTCGACCTGAAGCGGCTTGTGCGAACATTCACGCTCAGAAACAGGGATGGCTTTGTCGAGAATTTCGGACCACGTCTCATTACACGGGTGAGTGAAGAAGCACCGGGCATACGGTTGCGCTTCGTGCAGAAGACCAGCAAAGACAGTCTATCCCTTCGCGACGGAACGGTTGATCTGGAAACCGGCGTTGTGGGCAAGACAACGGGTCCTGAGGTGCGCGCGCAGGCGCTGTTTCGTGATCGTTTCGTTGGTGTCGTTCGGATGGGACATCCGTTGTGCGGCGTCACGATCACGCCTGCCCAATATGCAGCCGGTCGGCACATCCTCATCTCTCGTCGCGGGCTCGACAGTGGACTGATCGATCATGCCCTTGAACCGTTAGGGCTGAAACGGGAGATAGTGACGATCGTCGCCGGCTTTTCGGAAGCCTTGGCTCTGGCGGGTGCCTCGAACCTGATCGCCAGCGTTCCCGAACGCTATACGGGAAACTTGCGCGCCGGAATGCATAGTTTTCCCATTCCGATAGTCATGCCAGAGGTCACAATTTCATTGCTCTGGCATCCGCGGCTGGACGCCGACCCCGCGCATCGTTGGTTGCGAGGGGTCGTGCGGGATGTTTGTGCGGAGTCCATCGACTGGGGAAGACCGCCGCGACCATCGGATGGCGCATGAAGCGCCGAGAAATCGATCACGGAGAGGTTGCTTTGGGGCTTCCCATCACAAACATGTTAAAGCAGTTGGGCGCCATTTATGAGATATCTGTGGCTTGCGTCCGTAGAAGACCGTAGGAGATTAATATGCAGATGAACCGACGTCATGTATTGGCGCTCTCCGGAGCCGCTGCTGCGACAACGCTCTTTGCCCCGGCCATCAAGGCTCGCGCGGCCGCGCCCTTCAAACAGCCCGAACTGCCTTACACGGAAGACGCGCTTGCGCCGGTGATTTCGGCGAGAACGGTTGGCCTCCACTATGGAAAACACCATGCCGGTTACTTCAAGAAGCTCAATACCTTGGTTGAAAAGACACCCTATGCGGATCTCTCACTCGAAGAGGTGGTTGTGCGCGCCAAAAAGGATGGAGATACCGCGATCTTCAACAACGCCGCACAGGCATGGAACCACAATCTCTATTGGCAACAGTTCAAAGGCGGACCTGCCGCACCCAAGGGAGCATTTCTCCAAGCCATCGAAAAGGACTTTGGCGGGTTTGACGAACTGAAGAAGAAGATGATCGCCGAGGGCGACAATGTTTTCGGCACAGGATGGGTATGGCTGGTCAAGGATGGTGACAAGCTCTCAATCGTCGGGATGCAAGACGCCGGTGACCCGCTCGCGG
>NZ_JBFUMG010000116.1:0-10692 GCF_054049495.1 Phyllobacterium sp. P5_D12
CGGCATAACATTGGTTTTATGGCGGCGGATGAAATACACCGCCGCCATAGTTTTTCTCCTTGGACCAAGAAGTTTCAGGCATTGATCGCCGATGGCATCATCGAAGGCGAAAAGACTATCCTGATCAAACCCCAGACATTCATGAACTTGTCCGGCCAAGCCGTCGGCGAAGCGATGCGTTTCTACAAACTGGCTTTAAGCGATCTCGTCGTCATCTATGACGAGCTTGATCTGACCGCCGGCAAGGTACGTGTGAAGACCGGTGGCGGCTCAGGTGGTCACAATGGTATCAAGTCCATTGACGCACATTGTGGCAAGGATTATCGCCGCGTGCGCCTTGGTATTGGTCATCCCGGCATTAAAGAAATGGTCAGCAATCATGTACTCGGCAACTTTGCCAAAGCGGACAGTGAATGGGTCGAACCATTGCTCGACGCGATTGCAACGAATGCAGGGCTACTCGCCAAAAAGGACGACGCCGGTTTTATGAACCGCGTTTCTCTGGCTCTCGGCGGAGGGAGCAAGATTGAGCGGGAAACTGGGGAAAAGCCGGTTGCAAAATCCGTCGGCCAAAGTCATATCCGGCAAGCTCGCCAGCAAAAGCCTGCTGTGAACATTCCAAAATCTGGCCCCATGGCGGATATGCTGAACAAGCTCTTCGGCAAAAAAGAATAAGGATAGCGAATTATGGGTTTCAAATGCGGCATTGTTGGTCTGCCTAATGTCGGCAAGTCGACGCTTTTCAACGCGCTGACCAAGACAGCAGCTGCCCAGGCTGCGAACTATCCGTTCTGCACAATCGAGCCCAACACGGGCGAAGTTGCAGTACCCGATCCGCGCCTGCAGGCAATCGCCAAAATCGGTAAATCGGCAAATATCGTGCCGACTCGCATCAGCTTCGTTGACATTGCTGGCCTCGTGCGTGGTGCGTCGAAGGGCGAAGGTCTTGGTAACCAGTTCTTGGCAAATATTCGCGAGGTCGACGCAATCGTCCATGTGCTGCGGTGTTTCGAGGACGACGACATCACCCACGTTGAGGGACGGATCGATCCTGTGTCCGATGCCGAGACGGTTGAGACAGAGCTGATGCTTTCGGACCTCGAAAGCCTTGAGCGTCGTATCGTTCAGTTCCGCAAGCGAGCGAGCAGCAAGGACAAGGAGGCACTGACCGTTCTGCCGGTAATGGAGCAGGCGCTGGCGCTCTTGCAGGAAGGCCAGCCGGTTCGTTTTATGTTGAACGGTATTGCCTCAGAAGATTTGGTTATTCTACAAGGACTGAATCTCCTGACATCAAAGCCGGTACTCTATGTCTGCAATGTTAGCGAAGAAGATGCAGCCACTGGCAATGAGTATACCGAAGCCGTCGAGGAGATGGCGACGGGCCAAGGCGCTGAGACGGTTACTATTTCTGCCGCCATAGAAGCGGAAGTAGCGCAATTGCCGGAGGAGGAAGCGAAGGAATATCTGGACGCCATGAACCTTGATGAGCCAGGCCTCGACCGTCTCATACAGGCCGGATACAAACTCCTTCACCTCATCACCTATTTCACCGTCGGGCCGAAGGAAGCCCGTGCATGGACGGTTCACCGCGGCTCGAAAGCACCGCAGGCGGCCGGTGTCATCCATACGGATTTCGAGCGGGGCTTCATTCGCGCCCAGACGATCGCCTATAGTGATTTTGTATCCCTTGGGGGCGAGGTCCCGGCAAAGGAAGCSGGCAAGGCACGCGATGAGGGCAAGGAATATATCGTGCAAGACGGCGATATCATGCTGTTCAGGTTCAATACATAAACTTCAGGTAGAACATGAGCGAATACTCTCCCCGATACGCCTATGAGGATTTCACGATTGGCAGCGAATGGCCACTTGGATCAAAAATCGTAACGGCAGAGGAAATTATCGAATTCGCCAGCCAGTTCGACCCGCAGCCTTTTCACCTCGACGAGGCAGCAGGCAAGGCTAGCATCCTTGGGGGCTTGGCTGCATCTGGCTGGCATACCGTCTCGATGTTCATGCGTATGCTGTGCGACGCATATCTTCTCGATTCCACATCGCAAGGCGCTCCAGGAATTGACTATGTGAAGTGGACGCAGCCGGTTCTAGCTGGCGACACACTGACTGGAAAGACTACCATTCTCGACCGGCGAGTATCGAATTCGAAGCCCTCTTTAGGCTTCGTCAAGCTACACCATTCGGTCTTCAACCAGGATGGTCTGGTTGTTTGCGAGCTGGAACATACCGCAATGTTCTCTCTAAGGGAGCCGGCCAAATGAACAGGATAGAACAGTTGGCAGGCGTCGAACGCGACCTAGGGACTTATACGTTCGAGGCGGATGAAATCATTTCATTCGCGACCAAATATGATCCCCAGCGTTTCCACGTTGATCCGGAAGCTGCCAAGAAAAGCAACTTTGGTGGGCTCTGCGCTTCTGGTTGGCATACTACCGCCGTTTGGATGCGGTTGAACGTCAAGGACATCATGAGCGAGGTTAAATCGGCAATCGCGCGCGGCGAACAGCCCCCACAATTTGGCCCGTCGCCTGGTTTTGAGAACCTTAAATGGCTGAAGCCGGTCTATGCCGGAGACACGATCCGCTTCACACGAACAATCAACAGTACTCGCGCTCTGAAATCGCGTCCCGGCTGGTCGATGATGCAGATGTCGTCCGCCGCCTATAACCAGGCGGGCGATAAAGTGCTCGAATTCGACAGCGCTGCGCTCATAGCCCTGCCTGAATAGCTTCAGTGCCCTTCGAAGGCGATCAATGTCCTGACGTTGACGCCAAGAGCTTCGAGCTTCCTGCGCCCGCCGAGATCCGGCAAATCGATGATGAAACAGGCGCCGACAATATCAGCGCCCATTTGCTGCAATAGCTTCACAGCGGCTTCAGCAGTACCGCCGGTGGCAATCAGATCATCAACGAGTATGACCTTATCACCCGGAACCATCGCGTCGCGATGCATCTCCATCTCATCGACCCCATATTCGAGGCTATAAGCGATACGTACTGTGTCATGCGGCAGCTTACCCTTCTTACGAATCGGCACGAAGCCGGAAGAAAGCTGGTGTGCCATGGCGCCGCCGATAATGAAGCCTCGCGCCTCGATGCCAGCCACCTGGTCGACCTTGCCACCTGCATAGGGATGGACAAGTTCATCCACAGCCCGCCGGAAGGCACGCGCATTGCCAAGCAATGTGGTGATATCGCGGAACATCACCCCTGGCTYCGGATAGTCAGGAATGTTGCGGATGGCCTCGACCAGCGTCTGCTTCAATGTTGAATCCATCRTGTATTCCTCCTGCTGTCCGCAGCGTGCAGACAATCTACCGCCCCGCACTCAAAAGAAAAGGGCGCAGCGCGCCCTTTCAGAATCCGTGATCTTCATCGCTCAATGTTCGACGTCGGCCCAAATCCTGCGTTTTGCCACGTAGACCAGACCGGCGAAGAGAACGAGGAAGACCATGACGCGGAAACCGGTCTTCTTGCGCTCTTCAAGATGCGGTTCTGCTGCCCACATCAGGAACGCGGAAATATCCTGCGAGTACTGAGACAGAGTCTGCGGCGAACCGTCATCGTAAGTCACCTGGCCGTCCTGCAGCGGCGGCGCCATTGCAAGCGACTTTGCGGAAATGAAGTATGGGTTGTAGTGCGTGCCTTCTGGGATTTGCATACCCTCCGGCGGCGTTTCGCCAAACCCGGTAAGCAGCGCATGGATATAATCCGGGCCACCTTCCTGATACTGAGTGGCGATATCGAATACGAAGCGAGGGAAGCCGCGTTCCACGGCACGCGCCTTGGCAATCAGCGAGAAATCGGGTGGTGCAGCACCATTATTGGCTGCGGCGGCTGCCTGCGCATTTGGAAACGGCGACGGGAAGTAATCGGACGGCAATGCCTTGCGGGTGAACATCTCACCTTCAGCATTAGGGCCATCCTGCACTTCGTATTCTGCGGCGAACGCCTTTACCTGTGCTTCCGTATAGCCAAGTTCTTCCAGCGAGCGGAATGCGACCAAGTGCATGGAATGGCAAGCTGAACACACTTCCTTGTAGATTTTCAGACCGCGCTGCAGCTGCTGCTTGTCATAGTGACCAAACGGACCGGCGAAGGACCAGTTTACCTCGGCTGGCTCCTTGATCGGAAAGTGCGTTGGCTCAGCAGCATTGTGGGCTTCTTCGGCGGCATTGGCGGTACCGAATGCGAGCATGGTACCAATGCCGGCAGCTGCGAGACCGAGGAGGATTTTTTTCATGTTTGAGCCCTTCACGATTCTCAAGCCCTAGTTTCCGGAGCGGCAGCGACACCAGCCAGCTGGCCGCCACTCTTGGTTTTCGCAAGCACAGCTTCAGTGATCGAATTCGGTAACCGGCGCGGCGTCTCGATCAGACCAAGCAACGGCATGATGACGATGAAGAAGCCGAAGTAATAAGCCGTTCCGAACTGCGAGAACAGCGTGTACAAGCCTTCAGCCGGGCGCGATCCGAGCCAGCCAAGCATGATTGCGTTGGCAATGAAGAGCCAAAAGAAGAGCTTGTACCACGGACGGTAGACAGCCGAACGGACCTTCGATGTATCGAGCCACGGTACAATGAACAGGATGGCGATCGAGCCAAACATTGTCAAAACGCCACCGAGCTTGGAATTGATCGGTCCAATGTTGAAGGTGATGGCCCGCAGCATCGCGTAGAATGGCAGGAAGTACCATTCCGGAACAATATGGGCCGGCGTCTTCAACGAGTCGGCCTGAATGTAATTGTCCGGGTGGCCCATAAAATTCGGCAGATAGAAGACGAAATAGGCGAAGAGGATAAGGAACAACACCAGTCCGAATGCATCCTTGACCGTCGCATAGGGAGTGAAGGCAACTGTATCTGTCTTCGATTTGACTTCGATACCAGTCGGATTCGTTTGTCCGGAAACATGCAATGCCCAAACGTGCAGCACAACGACGCCTGCAATCATGAACGGCAATAGATAGTGCAGTGAGTAGAAACGATTGAGTGTGGGATTGTCGACGGCAAAACCACCGAGCAGCAGCTGCTGGATCGGGTCGCCAATGATGGGGAATGCCGTGAAGAACCCCGTAATAACGGTAGCACCCCAGAAGGACATCTGTCCCCATGGCAACACGTATCCCATGAAGGCGGTCGCCATCATCAAGAGAAGAATGATTACGCCGAGAATCCACAGAAGCTCGCGTGGCGCTTTGTAGGAGCCATAGTAAAGCCCGCGGAATATATGCACGTAGACGGCGAGGAAGAACATCGATGCGCCGTTCGAGTGCAGATAGCGCAGGAGCCAGCCGGAATTGACGTCGCGCATGATTTTTTCAACGGAGTTGAAGGCGAGGCCTGTGTCGGCAGCGTAGTGCATAGCCAGAACAACACCGGTCAGGATTTGCGAAACCAGCATGATCGCCAGTATGCCGCCAAACGCATAGGCGTAGTTCAGATTGCGTGGCACCGGATAGGCGACGAAAGAATCATAGACCAAACGCGGCAATGGTAGTCGCGCGTCGATCCATTTTTCGATGCCAGTGCTCGGCGTATAGGATGAATGTCCACCGCTCATGTCGTATCTCCCCGTGGAACCTTAGCCGATCTTGATGACGGTGTCGGAAGTGAAAGTAAGTGGTGGGATAGGTAGATTTTCCGGCGCTGGACCTGAACGAATGCGTCCGGCAGTGTCGTATTGCGAACCATGACAAGGGCAGAACCAGCCACCGAATTCGCCTTGCTGACCAAGCGGAATGCAGCCGAGGTGAGTGCAAACGCCAATCATCACCAGCCAGTTTTCCTTGTCCTTGGCCGCTGCACGATCTGCGTCGGTCGCCTGGGCGTCGCTCGGCAAATTGGCATTGCGTGCAATCGGATCCTTGAGCTGACCCATTTGAACGTTCTTGGCGTCTTCGATTTCTTTCGGCGTCCGGTTGCGAATGAAAACCGGTTTGCCACGCCATTTGACCGTCAGAGACATGCCTGGCTGAACAGCCGAAACATCAACTTCAATGGACGAGACTGCCAGCGTCGATGCGTCCGGTCTCATCTGATCAATAAAGGGCCAAGCAAAGGCGCCTGCACCGACCACACCGGCCATACCTGTCGCAATAAAGAGGAAGTCACGCCGTGTCGGCTCGGTCGTATCGTGTGCGCTCACGGGGCCTGTTCCTTTCCGAATAACAACGCAGCGGGAGAGTCCACATTGTCAGCACAATAGAAGACTGGCCCAAGAGCTGAGCCATGAGGAATCCCCAACATATGGCGTGGTTTCTAAGCATGTCGCTTGAGCTTGTCCAGTGAGACAGCGTCACAAGGGCAGGATGTCGCAGGGATAGACCTTGATCCTGTTCATACCCTGCAAAAACTCCGATTGCCTCGTTCAAGCCCGGCGTAAATGCTGGCGGCCATGATGAGATCGCCTTTGGCCGATTTTGTCTTCGATCGTATTATTCCGCAGCTTCCTGATCGTCGAGACCAAGGAAGCCGCCAGACTGACGTGCCCACAATCCGGCATAGATACCGTCGGCCGCAATCAGCTGTTCATGACTGCCGCTTTCGACAATTTGTCCCTTGTCCAAGACGATAAGCCGGTCGAGCGCCGCAATGGTCGACAGCCGGTGCGCGATGGCGATAACCGTCTTCCCCTGCATCAGCCGATAGAGGTTGTCCTGTATCGCTGCTTCCACTTCTGAATCGAGCGCCGAAGTCGCTTCGTCCATGATGAGGATAGGAGCATCTTTCAGCATCACACGTGCAATGGCGATACGCTGGCGTTGCCCGCCAGAAAGCTTGACCCCGCGCTCGCCGACATGGGCGTCGAAACCGCGCCGGCCTTTGGGGTCCGATAGGTCGTCGATGAAGCTGTCGGCTTGAGCATTTCTCACGGCCTGCAGCATCATCTCTTCCGACGCATCGGGACGTCCGTAAAGCACGTTGTCCCGAACCGAGCGATGTAAAAGCGATGTGTCCTGCGTCACCATCCCGATTTGTGCACGTAAGGAGTCTTGCGAGACTTTGGATATATCTTGACCATCGATAAGTATCCGGCCGCTTTCGAGGTCGTAAAATCGCAAGAGCAAATTGACGAGTGTCGATTTGCCGGCTCCGGATCGTCCAACAAGGCCGATCTTTTCGCCGGGACGTATATCCAAAGATAGACGATCTATAATGCCTGCGCCTTTTCCGTAGTGGAAGCCGATCGAATCGAAGCTGATCGCCCCTGCAGTGACTTCGAGCTCTGGCGCGTTGGGGACATCGGGTACAAGTCGCGGCAAGGAAATGGACGTGATGCCGTCTTCGACGGTACCGATATTTTCGAACAGCGCTGACATTTCCCACATGATCCACTGCGACATGCCGTTAAGGCGGAGCACAAGGCCAATGCCCACCGCTACAGCACCGACGGAGATCGCCGATCCGAGCCAAAGCCAGATGGCAATTGCGCCTACCGAGAAAAGCAGCAGGCAATTCATTGCATAGAGCGAAAAGTGAAAACTGGTTACCAGCCGCATCTGCCCGTGGACAGTGTTTAAAAAGTTTTCCAATCCTTCACGCGCATAACTCTCCTCGCGTTTTGAATGCGAGAACAGCTTTACCGTAGCGATATTCGTGTAGCTGTCGACGATCCGTCCGGTCATCGTCGAGCGTGCATCAGCCTGTCGCTCGGAAATCACGCGGATTTTCGGAATGAAATAGCGAAGCAGTCCGACATAAATAACGAGCCAGACAAGGAAAGGCAGCATGAGACGCAAATCCGCTGCTGCCGCGATGATCAATGTTCCGGTGAAATAGACGATGACATAATTCAGCACGTCAAGCAGCTTCATTACCGTTTCGCGCACGGCAAGCGAGGTCTGCATAAGCTTGGTGGAAACCCGCCCGGCAAACTCATCCTGGAAGAAAGTCATCGATTGGCGAATGAGGTAGCGATGCACCATCCAGCGGATGCGCATGGGATAATTACCAAGCAAAGTCTGATGGATGATGAGCGAATCCACGAGTACGATGCCTGGCATGATGATCAACACGACACCGGCAATCAGCGCCAGTTTCCACCCTGCGTCGGAAAGGAAGGTTTCACGCGAATGATTGGACAGCCAGTCGACGATATTGCCCATGAAGGCGAACATGGACACTTCGAGCACAGCGATTAGCGCTGTGCAAACAGCCATAGCGGCAATCCATGGCCAGGCGCCTTGGGTATAATGCAGGCAAAACGCGACGAGCGATTTCGGCGGCTCAGCCGGTTCAGCCGTCGGAAATGGTTCGAGCCTCTCTTCAAACCAGCGAAACATTGTTAAACCTCATTGATCGTCATTCAGCGCCGACTCATGGAAGGCATTTCGTTGACCGAACCATATACCGACTTACGCATTGCACTCTACCAGCCAGATATTCCTGKCAATGCTGGAACTATTCTGCGTATGGCAGCGTGTTTTGGCGTTGGCGTTGATATCATCGAGCCTGCCGGATTCGATATTTCCGATCGCGCGCTGAAACGCGCCGGAATGGATTACCTCGAACAAGCCACCCTGACACGTCATGCCAATTGGACGCAGTTTCAGGAATGGCGGCTTCGTGAAAAACGCCGGGTTCTRCTTTTCTCGACCAAGGCGGCTGAGCCTTATACTGGTTTCAAGTTTACACCCGGTGATATTCTGATGTTCGGTCGCGAATCTGCCGGTGTTCCCGATGAGGTTCATCAGGCGGCCGACGCCAGACTCATCATTCCAATGGTGTCTGGCGCCCGCTCGCTCAATCTGGCGCTCTCCGCAGCCATCGCAACCGCTGAAGCGCAACGACAGTTTTCATTGCTCCGCTTATAGTCCGCCGGCCAACTCGGCCGGCGGATTAGCTGTCAACCGCTCTTGTCAGTCGATCTGGGTGGCCTTGCCGCCTTCCCATTTGTAGAAGACGAAAGCGGGCGTGTTCAGATCTCCGGTGCTGGAATAGCTGAGATCGCCTGCCACCGTTGGGAACGCGTCACCCGATTTGATCTTTGCTGCAACCTCGGATGGTTCAGCAGAGCCAGCCTTTTCAATCCCCCCGGCGATCACTTGCAACGCAGCGTAAGCGTTGAGCGTGAATGCTTCAGCTGGAATGTTTTTGGCCTGAAGTGCTTCCACAACCTTTGTCGCGGCAGGATTCTTGGTCGGATCGGCACTGTTGGTGAACAGTGTGCCCGCTGCTGCGTCGCCGCCAATTGCCCAATATTCTGTGTTCGACAAGCCATCGGGACCGATGATCTGGGCCTTGATTCCCTGATCATTCAATTGGCGGGCGATAAGACCACCCTCGGCATGATAACCGCCGAAGTAGATCACGTCGGCTTTTTCAGACTTGATGCGTGTGATGAGCGCGCTGTAGTCCTTTTCGCCGGCATTGATACCTTCGAAAACGACTTCGGTAACACCGCCCTTGTTGAGTACAGCCTTCAGACCGTTGGCAATACCGGTACCATAGGGCGTTTTGTCATAGACGATCGCGATGCGCTTGTCCTTGAACTTGTCGAGCATGTACTTGCCCGCAACATCAGCCTGCTGGTCATCACGGCCGCAGGTGCGAAACACCGTTTCGAGACCGCGTGTCGTGAGATCTGGCGTGGTGGCCGTAGGCGTCACCATGACGATACCGTTTTCGGCCAGAACATCCGATACAGGCATGGCGACGCCGGACGTCACCGGACCCACGACGAACTTGATGCCCTCACCAACGACCTGGTTGGCAACCGATACACCCTGCTTGGGTTCGCCTGCATCGTCGAAGATCTTCGTTACAATCTTTTCGCCCTTGATGCCGCCCGCCGCGTTGATGGCTTCGGCAGCGCTTTCGACGCCATTCTTTACCTGCAAACCATAAGCCGCGACGGGGCCGGTCACAGGTGCGATAATTCCGACGACGATGTCGGCTTTGGCAAACGACGTCATCGCCATAACAGCGGCCAACGCCACGCCAGAGATCAACGATAAGCGCATTATTTCCTCCTTGGATTTTCTTATGCGTCCGGAACGTTCTCCGGTGCTGGCAGAGTTCTACTGTCTTTGGAAATGGCTGTCAGCTGCGATCACTCGAAATTCCGCATAAATGGAAGAAAATCTGAAGAATTTTCCAAAATTGGAGTCGTTTTCGGCCGAAACAATCAAATATTTGAAAAAGAACATCAATTTTATTGTTGAATCGAGGATTTTTCCTATTTTCAATCCGCGTTCGGCAAGCGGCGCATCGTGAATTCTATGATATCGCCAGGACGCTCGTACCAGCTTTCAATTTCGGTCCAATAAGCTGCTTTCGGATACTGCTCGAACCATTCACGTGCCTTTTCGCGCGCTGCAAGACGCGGCAGTTTAAAGCTCTCGCGAACAAATGCACCGCGTTGCTGGCTGGGAGCTTCGCGGCTTTCCTTAAGTCTCTTTCGCAAACCGTCAAGCGGCGGTTTTGGATATTGCGATCGGGGCGCTTTGGAGACCATCTCGTATCCCTCACTGAACCCTACAATCATAAGAGTAGGTGCAGCAAAGCCGGAAAACGAGTCATTTTTTTATGGATAGGCTGAATGAACTGCAGCAACTTCCTTTTGGCTTCAAGCTGATGTGATAATGTCCAGGCGAAAAAGGATTCTTTGCCATGGATCGTCCAGATATCCCCGCCGTACTTCCCGAAGCGCTCGATGAAAAGAAAGCTGAGGCTACCGC
>NZ_JBFUMG010000117.1:0-10658 GCF_054049495.1 Phyllobacterium sp. P5_D12
AGAAGAGCGGTGCTGACGCGCGGCACCATGGGCGCCGCGGCGGCATGTCTTGGGGCAAGCGCTGTTCAGGCAGCCACCCAACGCCCGCGCCTCAAAAATGCGAAGTTCAAGTCCATCGATGCCGCGATGCAGAAGGCGGTCAATGACCGCACGGTCGCTGGTGCAGTTGCTATCGCTGCAACGCAGAAGGGCATCGTTTATGAAGGCCTTTTCGGTAAGGCAAACGCGGACACCGGTACCCCGATGAGGCCAGACACGGTGTTCTGGCTGCTGTCGATGACAAAGGCGATTACGGCGACGGCATGCATGCAACTGGTGGAGCAAGGCGACCTCAAGCTGGATGATGACGCATCGAAATACCTGCCGCAGCTTGCAGCGCCCAAGGTGCTGGTGGGATTTGATTCCAACGGACAGCCGCAGCTGCGTCCGGCTCGAAATACAATCAAGGTTCATCACCTTCTGACTCATACCTCCGGTTTCACCTATTCCAACTGGAGCGATGTGATGATGCGCTACGAGACGGCGACGGGTATGCCCGACATTGCGACCTGCGAGAACGGCGCCTTCAATGCGCCGTTAGAGTTCGAGCCAGGCGAGCGCTGGCAGTACGGCATCAGCATGGACTGGACCGGGAAGCTCGTGGAGGCAGTCCGTGATCAGTCCTTGGAAGTCTATTTCCGCGAGAACATTTTCGCGCCACTTGGAATGAAGGATTCGGGGTTTCTGATCAGCAGCGAGCAGAAGCGCCGTGTTGCGACATGCTTCAGCCGAGAGACTGACGGCGGCTTGAAAGTGATGCCATTCGAAATGCCTCAGAGGCCAGAATTTTTCATGGGCGGTGGCGGCGCATACAGCACGCCCCAAGACTACATGATGCTCCTTCAGGCACTACTCCATGGAGGCAAGTTCAACGGGGTTCAGATCCTCAAGCCTGAGACTGTAGCTATGATGATGCAGAACCAGGTCGGCGATCTTAATGTCCGTAAGATGGACTCGGCCGCGCCGACCTATTCGAACAGCTTCGATCAGTTCCCGGCTCAGAAACACAAATGGGGCTATTCCTTCGACATCAACACCGAGGCGGGCCCGCATGGCCGCTCCGCGGGAAGCGTGTCCTGGGCCGGTCTGCTCAACTGCTACTTCTGGATCGATCCAGTTCGTAAGTTGACCGGATCCCTATTTACCCAGCTTCTTCCCTTCTATGACGACCGTGTCGTTGCTCTCTGCGGCGACTACGAACGCGGTCTCTATGACGGTCTCGCTTGATCCTTTTCCTATTTTTCGATGGAACCTCAGACATGTTTGCAATCACTGGAATCACCGGCAAGGTCGGCGGGGCACTCGCCCGAACGCTGCTCGCCAACGGCAAAGTCGTACGGGCGATCGTTCGCAATCAGGCAAAGGGCGCTTCGTGGGCCGCTCTCGGCTGCGAGGTCGCTATAGCAGAGATGGAGGATGCCGCGGCGCTGTCGGCTGCTTTTGCCGGCGCCGAAGCCGTCTTCATCCTTCCGCCCTCCGAGTTCGACCCTGAACCTGGCTATCCCGAGGCGCAAAAGGTGATCGACAGTGTCGTCGCGGCGATCGAGGCGGCACGCCCGAAAAAGATCCTTTGCCTCTCGACAATCGGCGCCGACGCGAAACAGGACAATCTGCTGTCTCARCGCACGATGCTAGAAGAAGCCCTCAACAAAGTTGAGCTGCCCGTGGCCTTCCTGCGTCCCGCCTGGTTTATGGAAAACGCATTGTGGGATGTTGCCACAGCACGCGATACAGGAGTCCTCCATAGCTTCCTGCAACCCTCCGACAAGAAGTTCCCGATGATCGCAACAAAGGACATCGGCATCCTAGCGGCAGAGCTGATCCAGCAGGATTGGACAGGAAAGCGCGTCGTGGAGCTGGAGGCTGCTCAACGGGTATCGCCAAACGATCTGGGCCATGCTTTCGAAGTTGCGCTCAATAGGCCGGTGAAGGTCGAGGTCGTCAATCGCGACACGTGGGAGGACCTGTTTCGCTCGCAGGGGATGAAGAACCCTATGCCGCGTATTCGCATGCTCGACGGCTTCAATGAGAGCTGGATCGAATTCAAGGACAGCGGTCGGTCCTCCACGAAGGGAGCGACCTCGCTGGCGCAGGTCGTGGCAGCGCTGGTTGCCGGTACCAATACCGACGATCGCGCCTGACCTGAAGATCAAGGTGCAGGCGGATTTTTCGCGCCCGCATCGACAGCCAATCGCAAAAGGAGATTACGTCATGGACGCGATCGAAACGCAAGGCGTGAGGATCCCGCGGCTGGGCCTCGGAACATTCCGGATGCCGGGCCTCAGCGCGCAGCCAGCGGTCGAAAGCGCGCTCGCGCTTGGATACCGTCATATCGATACTGCAGCAATGTATGAGAACGAGGCGGCGGTCGGTGCGGCAACCGCGGTCTCGGGCATTGATCGGCGCGAACTCTTCGTGACGACCAAGGTCTGGCACGATCAACTGGCGCCGGACGCGCTGCACCGAGCCTTTGCGACAAGCCTCGAAAAGCTGAAGATGGACTATGTCGATCTTTTTCTCGTGCACTGGCCATCGGCCGACATGGACATTGCGGCGACCCTAACCGCGATGGCGCGTCTTCGTGAACATGGCTATGCGCGTGCGATTGGCGTGTGCAATTTCAATATGCCGATGATCAAGCGCGCGGTAGAGGAAATACAGGTTCCGATCGCGGTTCATCAGATCGAGTACCATCCTTATCTGTCGCAAGCGCCCATGTTTCAGTATATGCGTGCCAAGGATATTGCGCTAACAGCCTATGCACCGTTGGCACAGGGCCGAGCGGCGCGCGACCCAATCCTGGAGACGATTGGCCGGAAACACAATGTCAGCGGGACGCAGGCTGCCATCGCTTGGCTACTCGGTCAGGAAGGGGTGATCGCCATTCCGAAGGCCGCGCGAGCCGAGACCCAAAAAGCGAACTTTGAGGCAGCGTTTATCCGCTTGGATGATGAGGACCTCGCCTTGATTGCCTCCTTGCCCAAGGATCAGCGCTTCGTCAATCCGCCATTTGCCTGTGACTGGAATGCCAGCGACTGAGGTTGTGAATCGCCAAATGGCGTGGTGCAGTCGCCACGATCGCGCTTATGCCAGAGAGACTCTGGGTGCACGGGCGAGCGGGCGGTTAGCCACGCGGTGGTCAGTGTTGTACGAGCGTCCAGCTCCGCCGCATATAAATTATAAGGAGTAAACTATGTCTAAAAATCAAAAGATCGTCGAAGCTTGCCGACTGGCGTTTACCGGCTTTGACAAAAACAACAAGAGTAAGTTGGTGGCGCTTCTGGCCGACGATGTCGTTTTCGAGTTTCCCCCGTCTCTACCCTATGGGGGGCGATACCAGGGGCTCAATGAATACCGCGCGTTCTGGAGCGATCTTTACGAAAATTACTACGAATACTTCAATTACGACGCCATTGATATCTTGGATGCTGGTACCCACGTGATTGTTCCCGTTATAGCGCGCGCGAAAGCGAAGAACGGGAGGACAATGGAAAACCAACATTGTTTCCTGTTCAAAATTGATGAAGGTCGCATCACTTATGGACGCATATATGCGGATACTGCGAAGGGGCGCGACGTTCTTGAGGGCATGACGCAGCATCCCTCCCGCGCATCGGGTTAATTTGCCACTTTTCGCGACAGCCGGTCGGATAACATTGATTCGGTAGAACGCACGGTCTCGAAGTGCAAAAAGTGCTGATGAGATGGTCAACATTGTGGATGCCCGACGGCTCCCTCGACGCGCTCTGCCCGCGTATTTCACGAGCGCCCGAACACATCCGGCATGGTTTCGAGCGGGGAGGTCTGCAGCGGTAGGCAGACGTCAAGGAACTGTAGAAAAGCGTTTGGAAGGAATGATGCGATGATGGTTGATCCTGAGGAATTGGACGCCGTTTCCTGCTATAAAATCTTGATTGGTACCGTCGTGCCGCGAGCTATCGGATGGGTGAGCACCATATCCAACGATGGTGTGGCGAACCTCGCACCGTTTTCGTTCTTCACGGTGGTTGCCCGAAAGCCGCCAATGGTCTCGCTGACTATCCAACCCAAATCAGACCGCGTGACGCTTAAGGATACTCTGGTCAACATTCGAGAAACCGGGGAATTTGCTACAAATCTTGTGACACTTCCGCAGGCCGACGCAATGCATGAATCATCCAAGGAGCATCCTCCAGAAAGCGATGAGTTTGAGCTGGTTGGCGTGGACAAGGTGCCAAGCCTGCTTATACGCGCCCCACGCGTTGCAGCCGCGCCTGTCAGCATGGAATGCAAGCTTGAGCGCATCATTCCTCTTGGGGACGTGGGCGATCATGTGGTCTTCGGTCGCGTCGTCCGCTTTCACCTTCGCGACGACATCTATCTGCCAGGAGGCAGGATTGACACGATGGGTCTGCAGCCCATTGGCCGCCTTGCAGCGGAATACACACTCACAGACAATATCTTTACGTCACCGCTTGAGGCGGAGGTGGTTCGCGGGCGCGAGGGTCAGCGAATGGTGCGGCTCGACTCCAGGCCGGCGGGATGGTCTCAGATCGATGACCCAAAGTGGACGGGTGCTGGAAACGCGCTACCCTGAGATAGATGAACGAGTGGCATTGGATAAGGCCGCGTTTAGTCATAGATCAAGTTGCACCCCCGCAATGCCCCGAGCTACTGATTTTCCTCAATCCTGGACGTCTACAGCGGTTCGCCCTTTCAAGGCGGGTGAGATTTCCAATGAGCCTTGGATGTGCATCGTCTACCCGTCATCGTGGCAACTGAACTAGTGCCATCAATGACCGATCGGGGCCGATTCCGGTCAGGCAGCTTTCAAGAACAGCCCTGCGAAAGCAGCCGTTTAAGTCGGCTGCGGTGGTGTCTGCGATTGGCCCAAAGCGGTCCTTTGCCAGTCGTTGGATGCAGCGGCGAAAATATCGCGAGCTTTTTCCCCACAACATGTCGAGAGCACGCTCCCGGCTGCACCTGTTCATCTGTGGCGGTGTCGTCTACGGCCGCAAATATTTCCTCTTGCGCGGCCAATGGATCACACCACCTGCGAACAATGCCCACCACACGATAACGGGCTGTATGGCAAGTCGTGGCAGATGATACCACCAGCCCAGAATGCCATGGGGTGCCGACAAGCCATCCATGGCATGCTTGATATTGGCGGGATAGACGYAGATGGCGTACAGCGCCAACGCTATGCCGGCAGCTCGGCGAAGCTTGCTTGTCAGCAGGGCGACAGCGCCAAGGATTTCCAGTATTCCGGTTACGTAAATAACGGTAGTGGGGAATGGTACCCAGCGCGGGGTAACCAACAGCAACATGTCCGGTCGCGCGATATGCAACAACCCCGCAAGGATATAAAGGCATGCGAGGGACACACGTGCCATTGTTCGAGAAGGCGGTGCGCCGGCCGCCTCCCTGCAATATGCCACGAACGTTCGATTATCGAGCCGCAATTTCAAGGGCCTTCTCCTCTGAAGCGGATGTGGACCAGCTGGTCTCACACGAGCGGTGTTCGAATGGATTGCGATGCCTTTAGGATGCGATCGAGGGAACCCGTATGGCCCTCAATACGTGGAGCGCGTGCTGTTGGGTCGCATCGCACCGATAAAAAACGAACGGTATCGGACGACTTGTTGCTGCTTCTGATCCAATGAAGGCAAAGATTCGTACT
This sequence comes from Phyllobacterium sp. P5_D12, assembly GCF_054049495.1. NCBI lineage: Bacteria > Pseudomonadati > Pseudomonadota > Alphaproteobacteria > Hyphomicrobiales > Phyllobacteriaceae > Phyllobacterium > Phyllobacterium sp. P5_D12. Next base: position 5,702 of record NZ_JBFUMG010000117.1, read on the forward strand.
CAGGGCAAAGGAACCTTTGCCATGCTTAAATATGCGCTCGCCTATGTATCGACAGCTCTGATTTTTTTTGTTCTCGATTTTATCTGGCTCAGTTCCATGGCCACAAACTTCTATCGAGCAAGGCTTCCTGACATCATGGCCGCCGACGTCAACTATCCTGCCGCCGTGCTCTTTTACCTGATGTATGTCGCTGGTGTCGTCATCTTTGCGGTCAGCCCAGCCCTCGAGAGCGGCCGATGGACTACGGCGGCAATTTACGGTGCACTGTTCGGCGTCATGGCCTACGGCACCTACGACCTCACCAGTCAGGCAACGCTCAAACAGTGGTCGACCGCAGTCACCGTTGTCGACATGGCATGGGGCACTTTTGTTTCAGCCAGCGCAGCATCACTGAGTTATCTCGCAACGAAGCTGGTCCTATATAGATTCCATTAGTCAGCTTCTACCTCGCGGCGGCAGAGGAAAGAACACACTCGTCCGCCGTTGATAGTCTCTAAAATCCGGACGCGTTGCCATCATATGCTGCTCGAGCGGTGGCACGCCGGAAATGTGCCTAAGCAGAACATACATCAGGACGGGCGCGGCAAGCGATAACCAACCGACCACATAACCACCGCCAAAATCTGCAGCGACAAGCACATATGATACCCAGGCCAACCACTCGAAAAAGTAGTTTGGGTGCCGCGACCACCGCCACAGTCCAGAGTTGCAGACTTTGCGGCGGTTTGCAGGATTTTTGTTGAAGTGCTTGAGTTGCGAGTCGGCGATTGCCTCTCCGCCAAGAGCGGTCATCATGATCAGGGCGCCAACAAAATCGCCCCATTCAAGTTTGGTTTCAGGACGGGCCGCCGCAAGATAGACACAGGCAACAAGCACGACGCCCGCAAGAGCCTGGCTCTGCAGGAACAGGAACATGCGGGTGTTCGCAGCATCGCCCCATTCCTCACGCAGTTTGGCGTAACGCGGATCGTCGTCGCTCCCGAGCGTTCTGAAGAGAATATGCGAGCCAAGCCTTAGCGACCACGCTGCAAGAAGTCCCGCGACCAGATATTTGCGCGCCGGGGAAACCGGGGCGTTGGAAAGAAGAACCGTAGCGACGCCCACCGCACCAACGCCGAACGGCCAGAATACGTCGGCCCAGCCATGGTGGCCGGTGCTACGCTGCATTAGCCAGGCGGCGGCCATGATGCCGCATAAGGTCATTACCGACAAGATCAAAAGCGGACCGGATGTCATTGGTTAGAATGTCTTAGAATAAAGTTCGCAGTATCATTGAGCGTAGGCGCGACGAAACGCAGTGGTGAACCCATGGCTCCAATGATACCGAGATGGCCGACCCCCGGGTAAACTTTCRGATCAACGGGGGTTCCTGCATCATTCAATTTTGCAGCCAGTCGAATGCTGTTACGCGGATAAACCGTGTTGTCGCTGTCTCCATGCAGAAGCAGGGTCGGCGGGTTCACGCCGCCCGCGAAATTGATTGGCTGACTAAGGCGTTCGGACTTGGCTGTGCTGAAGATGGCAGTAATGTTCTTGTCCCGGAACGGCAGGAAATCATAGGGTCCGGAGATGCCGACGAACCCTTCCAGATCACGTGCCGGCGACAAGCTCTCCTTTCCGAGCCAGTCATCATCCAGAGCAAGCATTGCCGCGATATAGGCTCCGGCTGAATGGCCTACGATGAAGAGTTTAGACGGATTTCCACCATATTGCCGGGCATGATCCTTGGCCCAACGCACTGCCTTCGCACCGTCAGCTAGAAACCCTTGGTAATGCACTTCTGGATAAAGCCGATAATCGGGAACAATGGTAACGATGCCTTTGGATGCCAGGGCTGACGCTACAAACTGATAGGTCTGCTTGTCGCCGCTTTGCCAGCTGCCTCCGTAAAAGAACAGCGCGATTGGCGCGGCGAGAGCGCCTTGGGGCCGGTAGACGTCGAGCGTCCGCCTTCTGCCCTCGCCGTAGGCAATACTCCGATAGATTGTCGCGCCATTGGTTGGGGTGGCAAGATTGAGAACCTTGCCGGGGGAGCAGCCTGCCAGAACGAATCCGACAACCAATGTGGCGGTCACTAAGAGACTCGCCCGCAACTCAAAATCCCAGCAGTGGCTGGACGATCCGTCCGATCAGACTTTTCATGCGCAAACGTCCATCCACGGCAGCCAAGCAAATACATTCGTCATCGGGTCCTGCAACTGGCTCATGTTCGACACTGGCATCGGCAACGATCAAATCGCCAACACGGTAATCGCCCATTGCATCGTGCAACGAACCTTTCAACACCAGAGTGTATTCGGTGCCGGCGTGTGTGTGTTCAGGCAGCACCATCCCGGGCCTGGAGCGCAGCAGCATCGGCCGGGCACGCGCCGGACCGCCCGTCCCGATAGAACTCCACTGTACGCCCGGCGCAAGAAACCGCCATTTGCCAATGTCATAGTGTCGAAGTAGCGAAGGTAGAGCCATATCTGAGGGCAGATCGGCGAGCCAGTTGCCCCGCGGCGGCGTTTCTGCCGCAGGCTGACTATCTATCAGAGCAAGGGTCTGCTCCAGGGCATCTGTGCTAAGTTCGGCCTTTGGAGCATGCTCGAGCAACACACCGCTTAACGATTCGAACTTGCGTGCACGCTCAGCACTCTCTGGACATAGCACAAGGTGCGCGGCCACAACCAAGGCTGGACCTTGGGCAAGAGTCCCCGCCGCATAGGCCATGAGAACATCATCTGAAGGGCGATTGCTCACCATCGTTACTCCTCACCCATCAGGCTGCGCAGGTGCTGCATTGCCAGGCGCAATCGTGATTTCACCGTTCCGAGCGGCAAATCAAGGGAACGGGCGATCTCGCTGTGGGGCTTATCATCAAAATAGTGCAGTTGGATCACGCTGATTTGTTCGGGAGAAAGTGACCTTATCGCAAGGCGAATCCGCTCTTCGCTCTCCGTTTTCAGAAGTCCATCCGAAGGCGATGGCTGCGGTTCTGGATCGTGTTCCTCAAGTAAATACTGCGCGGGATACCTCTCGCGACGGATGGCATCGACGCGCAAATTACGGGCAATCGCGAATATCCACGTGGAGGCGGACGCTTTTCCCGGGTCGAACAGCGCAGCCTTGCGCCAGACCATAAGCATTGTTTCCTGCGCAAGTTCCTCCGCTTGGCCGGCTCCCATGCCACCACGCATGAAAAACCCTTTTATGCGCGGCGCATAAAATCCGAACAGATCGGCAAATGCCAATTTGTCCCCATGTTTTGCAATCCTGACGATCCGTGCCGAATACGCAGTCTGGTCTGTCATCTTACAAACACAACGTCTTTTGGCGACTTTTGGTTCGACAAGCGCGGGCGTGGGCCAGCATTGCTTTCGCCCAATCTGAAACTTCCCGATAGAGAAAGCACTAAAGTCATTCATGACGCTCTATACGACAGGCCGACACAATCGGATCAACTGGAGCTCGTGTTGATCCAATCGCATGTTTGAAACGTATTGCCCAGATCGACAAGAAACAACAAGTGATCGTTTGTCCTGCGTTGTTTTCATCGTACGAGCATGGAGACAATCGTTGAAAATCGCTGTCGTAGGATCTGGAATTTCGGGCATGTCTGCCGCGTGGCTCCTGTCGCAAGCTCATGACGTTACGTTATTTGAGCGGGAAGGGCGCATTGGCGGTCACAGCAACACGTTTTTGGTCAATGACCATCGCGGGCCAGCCATACCTGTCGATACCGGCTTCATCGTTTTTAACGAGGCCAACTATCCCAATCTCACTGCACTGTTCAGACACCTTGGGGTTAAAACAGGGCCGTCCGATATGTCCTTCGCGGTCTCCATCGACCAGGGCAGGCTTGAATATTCCGGGACAGGTCTCAGCGGCCTCTTTGCCCAACCGCGCAATTTGATCAATCTTCGCTTCTGGATGATGCTTCGGGATCTGGTACGCTTTTACCGTGAAACGCCGTCACATGCAGGTAAGCTCGGTTTGATTGGCCTTGGTGAATTTCTCGAGCGCGAGGGTTATGGCCGTGCCTTTCGCGACGATCATCTGCTTCCCATGGCGGCGGCAATCTGGTCAGCGCCGGCGTCAACGTTGCTGGATTATCCGGCCGAAGCGTTTATCCGCTTCTGTGATAATCATGGCCTGCTAAAACTCGCCAACCGTCCGCTTTGGCGTACTGTCAAGGGTGGAAGCCGGGCGTATGTCGAGCGGCTTACCGCAAATTATCAAGAAAAGATTCATACGAGGTGCGCTGCCGCCTGGATTCGGCGTGGCAACAATCATGTTGCAGTCGCGGACAGCCGAGGCGCTGTTCGCGTTTTCGACCATGTTGTCATGGCCTGCCATGCCGATGAGACATTGGGCTTGCTTAGCGACGCCGATACCTTGGAGAAGCAGCTGCTTTCCACCTTCCGATATTCCTTGAATCGGGCAGTGCTTCATGAGGACGCGTCGCTCATGCCAAAACGCCGTGCAGTTTGGTCAAGCTGGAACTATCTCGGGCAACGCCAGGGGACAACCTCAAACAGCCAGCTTTGTGTTACATACTGGATGAACCGTCTACAGCCCTTGGAAACTGATCGCCAGTTCTTCGTGACACTTAATCCGCGTAACGAACCGGACCCATCCAGGGTATTGCAAACTGAAACCTACGCTCATCCTCTCTTCGATGGAAAGGCCATGCAAGCGCAACAGCAGCTGTGGCAACTGCAGGGCGCACGGAATACATGGTTTTGTGGTGCATATTTTGGCTCAGGCTTCCATGAGGACGGTCTGCAGTCCGGTCTTGCCGTTGCCGAAGATCTGGGAGGAGTGCGTCGACCATGGTCTATCGATGGTGAGTCGTCGCGCATTTACCGCCAGCCACTGTTTAAAGCTGGTGAAGTTGCGGCGTGAATGAAAAGGCTTGGCATTTATCCGAGCAGTGTTTCGGTCGTCGCGTTTCCGAACCGATGCCGGCTAAGAG
>NZ_JBFUMG010000118.1:0-10628 GCF_054049495.1 Phyllobacterium sp. P5_D12
GGATTTCGCCCGTGGGAAGCACAACCTCTACCCCAAGACAGAGTTCGCGCGTATTTCCGTAGGCCAGCACGGCGGTTCCACCCGCATTGGACGAGAGATTGCCGCCAATCTGGCACGAGCCTTCCGAGCCGAGCGATAAGGGAAATAAGCGACCAGCCTGTTCAGCCGCTTCCTGCAACTTTTGCAAGACGACGCCGGCCTCAACGATGGCAAGGTTACCCGATGTGTCGATGGAACGAATCACGTTTAACCGGGATAGCGACAGGATGATCTGGTCGCCGCTTTCATCAGGTACCTGTCCCCCCACAAGGCCCGTATTGCCGCCTTGGGGAATAATGGCCGTGCCGGTTTCAGTTGCCAGTTTGAGAATGGCCGAAACTTCTTCAACCTGCGCGGGACGCAACACCAGTGATGTCTTGCCACCGAACTTATCGCGTGGCTCCACGAGATAAGGTTCAATGTCCTGTTTATCGCGCAGCGCATACTTCTCACCGACAATCGCCGTAAAGCGTTCGATCAATTCCAGTGTCAGGGTCATTTTATCTGTTCCATCTCGTCAGTCGAAAGCGAGCGGGGCGCGGCAGCACGGACGAGCCGGTCATTGATGGCCTCGCCCAGTCCGTTGAAGGGAATGGGCTCAACAGCGATCACCGTGCCGCCGAGGCTGTCTAGGCGTTTCATGAAGTCGAAAAGGTTAGCAGCGGCCTCGCGCAAATTACCGGTCTCGCTGAGGTTGAGGCTGGCCGAAGCAACTTCCACATCCATGGCACGCACCGGACCGAAAGCAAGCAGGCACTCCCCTTCCCGCACCTCATGCACATTGAGCCGGACGCTCGCCGACGGCGCATAATGCGACGTCATCATGCCCGGCGCCTGAATGGCGGCACGCTGATCCAGGCGTTTCAGCTTGTGGCCGATAACGGCCTCTATGTCTTCGGCAGCAAGCCCGCCCGGACGCAACAACAAAACTGCATCCCCGTGCACTTTGACGATCGTCGATTCCAGTCCGACTTCCGATGGCCCGGCATCGAGGATGAGCGCAATCTTTTGACCAAGATCGTCGGCGACGGCTTCAGCACTCGTGCCGCTGATCTTTCCAGACGTATTGGCGCTCGGAGCCGCGAGGGGCCTATCGAGCTTCGCGATGATCTTTCCGGCAATCCCGCGCGGCATTCGCAGGGCTATGCTATCCAGACCTGCCACCACGAGGGGATGAATTCTGGCGTCCGGCTTCAACGGAAGGACCAGTGTGAGCGGGCCCGGCCAGAACGCATCGATCAAGCGCCGCGATAGAGGATCGATCAGGGCGTAGCGTTCCGCCATCGCGACATCGGAGATATGACAGATCAGCGGGTTGAAATGCGGCCTGCCCTTCGCTTCGAAAATTCTGGCCACCGCATCGCCATTGGTGGCATCGGCCGCAAGTCCGTAAACGGTCTCGGTGGGAATGGCGACGAGCTTGCCTTCGGCAAGCGTAGAAGCTGCCGTCAGGATTGCTTGCTCATCTGCTGCAAGGATTAGTGCCAAGGCTTTCTCCGATCGCGAGCATTGCCTACACGATGGAGAACACTTGCTGCAAGTATATGCTGATGAACACGCCGAATGACATCATGCATAAAATTGAATCCATCCTGAACAAGGCTTGGCAATAAATCGCTGTTAACAGTCGGCCAAGAAAAGAACAGGGACGGGTTTGCCATGCTTCGCCAAATCATTGCCGCAACGACGATTGCCCTATTCTCGGTATCCGCCCAAGCTGGCTCGATCGACGAAGTCAGCGTGTCGGCCAAGCCAAATTCCGTCTCATATGTCGGCTATGACAGCTTCGATGCAAACGGCAATCCGCTCTGCTCACCTTGCCTGGCGCAAAAGGCAAAAGAGGCAGCCAAGCTGAAAGCCTACGCTGAAAGGCGCGAACGTTCGCGCCAGTATATGGCGCGTCTCCAGGGCAACGGTACACAATCCGACTCGATGATGGCCGCCAATGCAGCGCCGCTTGTGCAACCCGGCCAGCCGGCACCTGAAAAGGTTATTGCCGATGTTGGTGAAACGCCGCTGCGCGCCGGCGTGCAATAGACAGGCGCGCGAACAGCAGCGCCTATCTTCCTGTTATCCCGCGATTTTTGAGAAATCCGCAACCGTGTTCGTTGCTGTCCTGATGCGGGAGAGCAACGCCAGACGGTTTGCGCGAATGTCCGGATTGTCGTCGTTAACCAGCACTTTCTCAAAGAATGAATCAACCGGTTCACGTAAAGCGCTAAGTGCGATCATGGCGCCGGAAAAGTCTTCGTTTTGAATCGCTTGCGCCGCCTGGCTCTCAGCTTGATTCACCGCCGCTGAAAGTTCCCGCTCTTCTTCCAGTGCGAAAAGCGCGGCGTCGACAACCGGGGAAATCGGCGTTCCCTTCTTTTCCTCAGCGCTTAAGATGTTGGCGGCACGCTTGGTGCCGGCAAGAAGGTTCTTGCCGTCTTCCGTATTGAGAAAGACCACGAGCGCTTCGACCCGGCGTGCGATCAGCAACAGATTGTCAGCGCCTTCCGTCAACACCGCGTCGATCAGATCGTGGCGGGCACCGAGTTCGCGAAGGTGTACTTTCAGACGCTCGTGGAAGAAGCCGAGCAGGTCGAGGAGAATGGGCTGGGACCGCTCGGAAAGCTGGCCGCGTATTCGCTTCTCGAAGCCGGAGATGGCGTTGATGACATCCTCCTCGCCGTCGACGTCGCCCGTACCCTGGGCCGCTTGGCCTTCCTCGAAGTGCTCGATGCGCTGTTCGATCTTTTCTACGCGGAGCTGAATGAACGCCGATTGAAACAATGGCAACAGTTCGATTTTCCATTCGCTGGAAAGAAGCAGGCGTATGACGCCGAGTGCCGCACGTCGCAGCGCGAAAGGATCTTTCGAGCCGGTCGGCTTTTCGTCGATGGACCAGAAGCCGACGAGTGTGTCGAACTTGTCGGCGAGGGCAACAGCGACAGAAACCGGATCGGCTGGCACAAAATCGGAGGGACCTTGCGGCTTGTAGTGTTCCTCGATAGCAGCCGCGACGGAAGGATGCTCCTTCTGCAGCAACGCATATTTGCGGCCCATGCCGCCCTGCAGCTCCGGAAATTCGCCGACGATTTCGGTCGTAAGATCCGCCTTCGCGAGAACAGCGGCGCGCATTGCAAGCGCTGGATCAGCGCCAACCAGCGGGGCGATTTCACGCGCAAGATTCTTGATCCGCGTGACGCGTTCGCCCTGTGTGCCGAGCTTGGCATGGAAGGTGACATTCAGCGCATCGAGCCGCGCCATGCGCTGGTCAAGCGGCTTCTTGAGATCAAGATCGAACTTGATCGCGGCAGGCGCCAGGGTGTGCATATCCGGCAGATCGTGCTGATCAGTGTTCCAGAAGTAAAGTGCGTCGGAAAGGCGCGCACGCACGACTTTGCCATTGCCGTGGGCGATCTCACGGCCGCCATCTGTCGCCTCTATATTGGAAACGAGAATGAACTTGTTGGACAGCCTGTCGCTTTCGCCCTGTTTGCGCGTGACGAAGCATTTCTGGTTCGTCTTGATCGTCAGGCGGATGACTTCTGGTGGAATAGCCAGAAACTCTTCCTCAAACTCGCCCATGAGCACAACCGGCCATTCAACCAGGCCCGACACTTCTTCGAGAAGCGCATCGTCTTCGACCAGCTCAAGACCGGACGCGAATGCGATATTCTGTGCGTCCGACAGGATGATTTCCTTGCGGCGGTCGGCGTCCAGAACGACCTTGGCTTTTTCAAGCTTGGCGACGTAGTCGTCGAAACGGCGAACAGTGATCGGTTGGCCGTCGCTCAAAAAGCGATGGCCATAGGTGACATTGCCGGCGCGTAAACCATCGATCTCGAAGTCGACAACAACGGGCTCTTCGGTTTCGGGACCGAAGGTGCAGACGATCGATTGCAGCGGACGCACCCAGYGCAGGCTGCCAGGCTTTGACGATGCCCTACCCCAACGCATGGATTTCGGCCAGGGAAACGCCGCAATGATCTTCGGCATGATTTCCGCGATGATCTCTTCAGCGGCGCGGCCGGGCTTGGTCAGATGAGCGACATAGAAATCGCCCTTCTTTGGATCGGTATGGACGTGCGCCTCGGATATATCGGCAAGGCCCGCAGAGCGCAGGAAGCCTGCAATCGCCTGATCGGGAGCGGTGACGCTGGGGCCCTTGCGATCCTCATGCACGTCCTTGGAACGCGCGTTCAGCCCACGTATGTCCAGCGTCAGGCGTCGCGGCGTCCAATAGTCGCCTGCGGCCTCATAGGTGAGACCTGCCTCGACCAACGCGTCGGTCACGAGCTTTTTCAGGTCGCCCGCGGCCTTGCGCTGCATGCGCGCTGGTATTTCTTCCGAGCGAAGTTCGAGCAAAAGATCAGGCATTACACGGACTCGCTTTTAAGATTGGCGCCGCCGGCTTCCGTCAGCAGGAAGGCCTCGCCGCATTGCCGCGCAAGGTTGCGGACCCGCAGAATATAGCTCTGGCGCTCGGTGACCGAAATGACACCGCGCGCATCGAGAAGATTGAAGGCATGCGAGGCCTTGATGCATTGGTCGTAAGCGGGCAGGACCATCTTGTGCAGCGGGCTGTTGTCACCCGCCTTGGGAGCGCCAGCGCGCAGGAGCGCCTCGCACTCGGCTTCGGCATCCTCGAAATGCCGCAGCAGAATAGCAGTGTTGGCGTGCTCGAAATTGTGCCGCGAGTATTCCTGCTCGGCTTGCAGGAATACATCGCCATAGGTGACTTTTTCATCGCCTTCGAGGCCATTGAAGTTCAGGTCGTAGACATTGTCGACACCCTGCACATACATGGCTAGCCGTTCGAGACCGTAGGTCAACTCACCGGAAACCGGGGCGCATTCGATGCCGCAGACCTGCTGGAAATAGGTGAATTGCGAAACTTCCATGCCGTCGCACCAGCATTCCCAGCCAAGGCCCCAGGCACCGAGGGTCGGGCTCTCCCAGTCATCCTCGACAAAACGGATATCGTGCAGCAGCGGATCGAGCCCGATCGCCCGCAGAGAGCCGAGATAAAGCTCCTGCAGGTTGGGCGGCGATGGCTTCATGATCACCTGGTACTGGTAATAGTGCTGCAGSCGGTTSGGGTTTTCRCCGTAGCGRCCGTCCKTGGGGCGGCGCGAAGGCTGCACATAGGCTGCCTTCCATGGCTTTGGTCCAAGCGAGCGCAGCGTCGTTGCCGGATGGAACGTGCCGGCGCCGACTTCCATGTCGTAGGGCTGTAAAATGACGCAGCCATTCTCCGCCCAATAATTGTGAAGCGTGAGGATCAGACCCTGAAACGAGCGGGTCGGCTGCATATGATCGGGGAGTGAAACGGTCACCGCATGGGCCTTTGACAACTAGGAACGGAGTGCACGTCCTAAGACCTGCACTCCAGCCGGTCAAGTAGAACCAAGCAGTCAGCCCTTCTTGTCGGGAGCCGCTGCGGGCGCTGGTGCAACAGGTGGCTTCGGTACATCGGGGCCATTCTTGGCGACGCCCGGGTCCTTATCATCGGGAAGGCCGTTCTTCAGCTTTTCCTCGATCTTGACCAGATCTTCAGGGTCGGGCTTGGAATCCCGTGCGTGCGCCCATTGGAACGTTGCTTCCAGTTTGCGGCCGGCCCGCCAATAGGCATCGCCCAGATGGTCGTTGATCGTCGCATCTTCCGCCCGTAGTTTCACGGCCTGCTCAAGCTGCGTCACCGCATCATCGTAACGGCCAAGGCGGTAGTAGGCCCAGCCAAGGGAATCAACGATGTAACCGTCCTGTGGACGCGCTGCGACGRCCTTCTTGATCAGATCAAGCCCCTGCTCGAGTTTGGTATTCATGTCGATCCACGAATAGCCGAGATAGTTCAGCACCTGCGGCTGGTCCGGATAAAGTTCAAGCGCCTTGAGGAAATTCGGCTCGGCCTTGTCCCATTGCTTCAGGCGCTCGTAGGCGATCCCGCGTTGATAGAAAATCGTCCAGTCGGTACGAGTCGGCTCCTTCAGCGCTGCGACAGCCTGATCGTAGGTTTCGGCGGCCTTCTGATAATTCTTGTCTTGCGAATAGATGCTCCCGATCGCGAGATAGGTACGCATATCTTCGGGTTGGCTCTTGAGCAGGCCATTGAGGTGCTGGATGGCCTCGTCATTGCGCTTCAGGATCGCCAGATTGATGGCGAGTTGCATCTCGGCATCGCGGCTATAGGGAGAATCCGCAGAAATCTTGCCGAAATAGTCGATCGCCTTGTCTGACTGTTCCAGCTTCGCGCTGATGTCGCCGAGCTGGTACAGCRTCGCGTCATGATCTGGGCGAAGTGGCAAGGACATCTGCAAATAGAGCTTCGAGAAGGCTTCGCCGCCATTGCGGTTGATGGCTGTCGCCACCGTATAAAGCACCTCGGCCGCGCCCTGTTGCGGCGTTTGTATGAGTGGTTTTACCGTCTTGCCATCAGCAATCTGCTTGCCGAATTCAGCGAGCACCATGCGGCCGGAGAGCACTTCCGAGGCTTCCTTGACCAAGGCTTGGGCACCGTCCTTATCGCCCGATCGCATCTTGAATGACGCATAGGCTTCGACGAGACGTTCATAGGTGTCGGGTGCTGCCGCAACATTTGTCTTGTCGTCGATCGCGCTCTGGTAGAACGTTGCAGCCTTATCCTTCTGGCCCGCCATATCCGCGATCAGTGCGGAATTGTACGTCTTGAACAGTGTGAAACCTTCCGGCCCCTGCAACTTGTCGATCATCGAAAGCGCTTCATTCGGCTTGCCAGCGCCCGCCTTGGCCCAAGCAGCAACCAGCCCGGTTATCATGCGGTCAAGATCGGACTGGAGCGACAGCATCATCAGGGTGTCGACCTGCCGGTATTGTTTCCTGTTAAGGGCATCAATACCGAGAGCCAGCCGCGAAAACCGTTCGATTTCCGGAACGGCCTTCAGTTCCTCTGCCAACGGCAGTGCTTGCTTGAACTGTCCATTGGTCAACAGCACCAGCATCAGGCTCTGGCGCAGCTCCGTGTTATTCGGATCATACGCCAGCGCTTGCCGGTAGAAAGAGATGGCGCTGTCGAAGTCATTGCTGCGTTCTGCGGTACGCGCGGAAAGGAACGCGCCGGAAAGAGTGCCGGCATTCAATGTCGGTGCGTTGTTGGTCGCGGCCTGAGCTGACGCAGCTCCCACCGTTAACGCAGCGAGCGTTGCGCCCATGACCGAGCCAAGCAATTTACTACGCTGCATAACAAAACCCTCTTTGTGTTCCCGAATTGAGATGATTGTCCGAATCCTCAAGGAAACCATGGCCTTTTTACGGTTTTCGCTCAAGGTTGATCGAATGTTCCGAGTTTTGGGCCTTTACGCAGCGTAAGAACCCATCAATTGACCCGGCTGATGCAAAAGTCGATGACTTCGAGAAGCGCATCCTTCTGCGGCGACTGATCGAGTGGAGCGAGTGCATCCCGGGCGATGCCGCCAAAATGCCGGGCGCGCTGTATTGTATCACTCAATGCACCATAGCGCGTCATCAATCCTTTGGCTTTTTCCAGGCCCTTGTCGTCATTTGCACCGTTTTCCAGCGCCTGTTTCCAGAAAAGCCGCTCTTCCGCCGTTCCTCGCCGGTAGGTGAGGACCACCGGCAGGGTAATCTTGCCCTCACGAAAATCATCGCCAGTATTCTTCCCAAGGTCTTTGGCGTTCCCACCATAGTCGAGGGCATCATCGACAAGCTGGAAGGCGAGCCCCAGATTGAGCCCATACGAACGCAGCGMCTGGCGGTCGGTCCGTGATGCGGAAGCGATGATGGGTCCGACTTCGGCGGCCGCAGAAAAAAGCGCTGCTGTCTTCGCCTTGATGACGGCAAGATATTCGTCTTCGGTGGTTTCGAGATTTTTCGCAGCTGCAAGCTGCATTACTTCGCCTTCGGCAATCACCGACGCCGACGTCGCGAGCACATCAAGTGCGTCCAGCGAGCCGACATCGACCATCATCTTGAAAGCCTGGCCCAAGAGAAAATCACCAACCAGAACGCTCGCCTGGTTGCCCCAGATCATGCGTGCCGTGCGCTTTCCCCGGCGCAGATCGCTTTCGTCGACAACATCGTCGTGCAGCAATGTCGCCGTGTGCATGAATTCGACGCTGGTCGCAAGCTTGACATGGCCATCGCCGTGGTAGCCGAACATGCGGGCAGCGGCGAGCGTGATCATCGGGCGCAAACGCTTGCCGCCGGAAGAGATCAGGTGGTTCGCAACCTCCGGAATCATCTCGACGTCAGAGCCGGCTTTCGACAGGATGAGTTCGTTGACGCGGGCCATATCGGCGCCGGTCAAATCGATCAGCGGCTGTACCGATCCGGTATTGTTTTTCTTATCGTCAAGACTGACAACGACGCCCAAAACGAAACTCCCTGCGGTTCTGGCCTGATGCGGCGACACCTTATTTTGAGAGCCTGTAACCCGCAAGCGGCGAATTGGCGCGCAAAATTTGTACTAGTGGAACGAATTTGACATTTGAGTCCTGCGGGGCAGCAATGCTCATGCTCAAATGTCAAATTCAAGGTTCCACTAGAAACCAATAACTTGCTAGTGGTCCTTTGATTCTGGCATTCGCAAAGAGCGGCCTGCAAAAATGGGATGCGAATGTCAGAATCGGACCACTAGGGTGACAAATTCGTGATAAGGCCATGCACTGCTTCATACAATCAGGGCAAGGCGCTTTGCGCTACCCTGCAACGGTAGTCAAAATGATTGAAATACTGCGTACAAACGATCCGGTTTTAATCTCTTTTGTCGAATCACTGCTGAAGGAAGCGAAGATAAACCACTTCGTTGCCGATTCGAACATGAGCATTCTCGAGGGTTCGCTTGGTATTCTCGGGCGCCGAATCATGGTTGATGGCGACCGCGAAAAAGAAGTGCGACAATTGCTCATAGACGCCGGTATCGAACAGGAGCTTCGCGACTGACTTATGCCCGCCGACGCCTCACAGACGAAGGACGCGTTTCATCGCGGCAGATTTTACCTGTTGCAACCCGCTGCAAAGGGGCACCGTTCCGGTGTGGACGCGATGATCCTCGCCAGCATGGTGCCGACTGATTTTACCGGGCGGGTCGCCGATCTTGGCGCCGGTGCCGGTGCCGCAGGCCTTGCGGTGCTCTCCCGCTGCAATGGCTCAACTGCCGTCTTGATCGAACGATCGGACTTCATGGCTGACTTTGCGCGCAACTCGCTGGCGCTGCCTGAAAACAGCGAATTTTCCGGGCGTGCCGACGTAATCCAGTCAGATGTAACATTGACAGGCAAGGCACGTATTGCCGCCGGACTTGCCGACAACAGCTTTGATTTCGCCATCATGAACCCACCCTTCAACCAGCCTAGCGACCGTGCGACGCCCGATCCGGTAAAGGCGGAGGCGCATGTCATGACCAAGGACATGATGGAAAAATGGGTGAGGACGGCGGCGGCCATCGTGAAGCCCGGCGGATCGATCGGGATCATCGCGCGGCCAACATCGATAACGGATTTGCTCGATGCGCTTGAGGGACGCTTTGGCGGGCTGACCATCGTTCCCGTGCAGCCAAGACCGCAGGACGCCGCCATTCGCATCGTCATAAAGGGTATCAGGGGAAGCCGCGCGGGACTCTCGCTRTATCCTGCCCTTGTCTTGCACCATGAAACCGGAAATGCATTCACCGAGCGGGCAATTGCCATCAATAATGGATTGGCGTCGCTTTTTTAGACTTTGATCCCATTGTGATTTCCTGCATGTGGCCTACATGGTTCTGACAACACATAGCCACAGGAGACACGCTTGGCTCGATTTATCCGGAAACTATTGCCCCGTCGCTGGCGCCCCGACTATCAGGAAATTCCGGTTGTTCGCTTGCACGGCGTAATCATGTCTGGCGGCGGTCCCTTCCGGCAAAATCTCTCGCTTGCATCGACGGCGGCTGTCCTGGAGAAGGCTTTCGCAGAAAAAGACGCACCTGCCGTGGCAATCTCCATCAATTCCCCGGGTGGATCGCCAGTTCAATCGCGTCTGATCTACCGGCGCATTCGCGATCTGGCCACGGAGAAGAACAAGAAAGTCTACATGTTCGTCGAGGACGTCGCGGCCTCGGGAGGCTATATGATCGCTGTAGCCGGCGATGAAATCATCGCCGACCCCTCCTCCATCGTCGGTTCCATTGGCGTCGTCTCGGCAAGTTTCGGATTCACAGAACTCATCAAGAAAATAGGCGTTGAGCGCCGCGTCCATACAGCGGGAAAAAACAAGGCAACGCTTGATCCGTTCCGGCCCGAAAACAAGGAAGATATCGAGCATTTGAAGGCGCTTCAGCTCGAAATCCACGAGACTTTCATCAATCTCGTCAAGGAACGCCGGGGAGAGAAACTGAGCGATAATCCCGACCTGTTCACGGGTCTGTTCTGGACAGGGACGCGCGGCGTTGAACTTGGACTTGTCGATGGTCTTGGCGATATAAGATCTTATCTTCAGTCACAATACGGCCCAAAGACCCGGCTAAAATTGATCACGCAGCCACGGGGCATGTTCGGACGCAAGATTCCGTCTACCGAAACCAGAATTGAGGTGCTTGGAGCCAATCTGGCCAATGGTGTGGTCAGCGC